>JACMKY010000587.1 GCA_014379925.1 Cytophagales bacterium
AATGCCGCGATGAAGACCAGCGCGGGTTTGAAATATCCACCGCGGGCCAGAAACCCGATGACGATGGGAACCACGATGGAAGCCAGGTTTCCCATGAAATTAAACACCCCGCCGGTCAATCCAATCAAATGCTTGGGTGAGAGAATGGATACAAAGACCCAGGAAATCAAGGCCATGCCGGCCCCAAAGAAAGACAGCGCCATGAAGAAGATGATGAAAGCCGTACTGTCGCTGTAGTTGGCACCGACGATGCTTACCGACAGGAAGAGTCCGACGATGATGGGGACTTTACGCGCCATGCTGGCCGACTTCCCGTTCCGGACCCAATAATCCGACAGAAATCCCGACAGGAGCAAACCGCCGCAGGCCGCCAGAAAAGGCACCGAAGCCAGGTAGCCGGATTTGAGGAAGTTCAACCCCCGGTATTGCACCAGGTACGTGGGAAACCAGGTAAGGAAAAACCAAAGGGTGGCGTTGACGGCAAACTGCCCGATGTAAATTCCCCACAGGGTCCGATTGGTGAATACTTGTTTCAAATTGTTCCATTGCCACGCCGTGGTTTTGGCATCGCCGCGGGTTTTCCCCCCCAACAAGCCACCCCCTTTTTCAATGTAATCCAACTCCGCTCCGTTCACGCGCGGATGTTCCAGGGGATCCCGGTAAAAAAGGTACCACACCACTCCCCACAGCAAGCCCACCAAGCCGGTAACCAAAAACAATCCTTTCCAGCCGGCGTAGTACTGCACCGTTACCAGAATCGGGGTTAAAAAAGCCAGGCCGATGAACTGACCCGAGACGTACAAGGCAATGGCCGATGCCCTTTCCTGCTCGGGAAACCAACTGGTTACAATGCGGTTGTTGATGGGATAGGAGGGTGCTTCAAAAGCGCCGGTTGCCAGGCGAAGGGCAAAAAGGCTGGCAAACCCCCTGGCAAACCCCTGGAGCAGCGTAACCAATGACCAGGCAACCAGACAGAACGCGTAGAGAATACGGGGTCCGAAGCGGTCGGCGATCAATCCGCCCGGAATTTGCAAAAACGCGTACGTCCAGCCGAAAGCCGAAAAGATCAGCCCCAACTGCACGGAGGACAACTGCAAATCTTTGCCAAGGGCCGCCGCGGCAACCGAAATATTGGTGCGGTCCAGGTAGTTGATCACCACGTTGACAAACACCAGCGCCAGCATCCCGTAACGTACCCGGGTTCTTTGGCTTACACCCCTTGGTTGTTCCATAATTGGCGGATTGATTTGGGTAATCGAAGGAAAAATTCCCGTGGATTTTCGGGCTGCCGGGCGCCCCGGTCAACTATTTTGCGGTCCAGCCGCCGTCGACGGTGAGCATCGAGCCGACCACGTAACTGGCGGCATCGCTGGCCAGGAAGATGGCCGCTCCCTGGATCTCGCGCAGCGTTCCCCAGCGGCCCAGCGCGGTGGCCCCCACAATGAATTTCTTCGCTTCTTCACTCTCCGCAATGGGCGCGTTCATCTCGGTTAAAAAAGGTCCCGGACAAATGGCGTTTACGTTGATGTTGAAAGGCGCCAATTCCAGGGCCAGGGCCCGGGTCAGTTGTACCACGGCCCCCTTGCTGGCCGTGTAGGGCGTCCGGTTGGCCAAACCAACCAATCCGAGCGTGCTGGCCAGATTGATGATGCGACCACGGCCGTTTTTTTTCATGCCCGGCGTTACGGCCCGGCAGCAAAGCCAGGTACCGTGCACATTGACGGCCATGACCTGGCTGAATTCTTCCGGGGTAAGTTCATCAATGGCCCCCCGGATGTTGATGCCGGCGCTGTTGATGAGCACGTCGATCTGGCCAAAGGCGTCCGTGGCCGCCTCGGCCATGGCTTCCGTTTCTTCCGGGCGGGTGATGTCGGCGCTGAACGAGGTGGCCAGGATGCCGAACTGCTGGCTCAATTCCCCGGCGGCGCGGGCGCCTTCTTCCGCGTTTCGGTTTACCAACATCACCCGGGCACCGGCGGAAGCCAAGCCAGCCGCCATGGCGAAACCAAGCCCCTTGGAACCGCCCGTAATCACGGCCGCTTTTCCACTGAGGTCGAATTGTTTGATTCCCGGTAGCGCTTCTTTACTCATTTCATCAGTAGTCGTAAAGTGGTGATTCGGTCAAAGCAGTAGGCCGTAGGGTTGTAAATTACGGGGGAATCCAGCAAACGAACGTTTATGCACTTGCAAAATCCAGCGACGAACAGAAACCGGGATTCAAAGCGAAAGCGACTTTTGGAAGGCTAGAAAGCCCAGAATAAAACCAGAGAGGCCAGCCAGGCCCAAAAGGAGGTAGAAAAATACATCGTAATGAATTAAGGTAGAATACAGCACCAGAAACAGCAGCAAGGGTGGCGTAAGCACCCACAGAAAGAACCGGATCCATCGCTTATCAATCAAAAATTCGAGGGCGTCGTCGGAGGCGTATTCAGTAATGATCCGATGCTTTAACTGGCTGGCTTGTTTCATGGTCTCCAACAGCATTGCGTAAACCGCGGCCAATACCAAAAACATTGCCATCGGAAACCACTTCCGCGACACGTCGAAACCCAGGATGGAAACTGGCTCGTTGTTCTGTTTCAAAGCCTCCGCCGATAAACTGGTGATCGACGAGACGTCGTAAAAACCGTAGAGGTTGCTTAAATCACTTAGCGTATGCCCATTGTCGATAATTTCCCCAATCAGTCTGGCATCGTAACCGGCGAATTGAAGCGTACCGGGAAACGTGGCACTGTCAGTGGTAACCGGAACAACTTGATCCACATTCGGCCTATCAACGGGCCCTTGATTAGTAAAATTTTGCTCTGACTGTGGTGCCGTCCAACGAATCAACAATCGGTTTGGCCGAAGGTGGTCGGATTCAAGTTGATTTTGCACGAGGTGGGCAGACTTGAATCGCAGGCCATTGGCAAATCCATTATTTCCACCCGTGCCAGTAAAAGGGTATTCCAATTTTACATCTTCTACGATGGCACCGGAACTGCCGTCCGTTGAACGAGCAAGTGGCTGGTTTGCGGGAATCGTTGTCGGGTACCCATTCGTTTTCTCTCTAATGCTGAAAATACTATCCAGCTTCTCCTTCAGCAGCACGGTGTCGATGTGCGTGATCAGGTAAGCTTTCGCTGGGTACCCGTACCGACGAAACTTCTCGATAGCCGCCTCCACCGTACCTTCGTTGGGGCCGTCAGGGGGCCTTTCCACCGAAACGGCCGCGCCAAAATCGGTGGCTGAATGAGTGCTTTCAGGATTTGACATTGGCTCGTCCGTACTCATCATGACAAACCGGTTTTCGCTCATTTCTTCACCCTTGGTGGCCCGGTCGATGCGAGCACCGTAGCGGTTCATCAAGTTCACGAGGGCGGTTCGGGCCTCCACGTGCCTTTCCCACAGATGGGGGGCCATCTTCTTTAAATACGCTACCCTTTCCAATTCAAATTGTTGAAAACGCAAGTCCGCCTCTTTCTTCTCGTACACGTTCCGGATTAAATTCAAATAGACTTTGTTCCGGTTGCTTTCTTGCAAATCCAGAAAGTTGATAAAGAGCAGAGCGCCAATGACTAGGAAAGTAAGGATTACTTTGGTAAAAAAGAGCATCCGCTTGGCCAACGTGTCGAACAAATCTTTTTTCATGGCTGCGTCATAACCCTTGAATCCGGGAGAGAAAACGAGTGCTTTCCGTGGTCAAGGTGCTTGGTTTGAATATTGGCAATACTGATTTTTTAATGCACGTCCTCCCTGCGCTTAGGCGAATTTTTCCATCAATCGTTGTGATTGCGTTGGCAATTGGATTTTCAAACCGACGCTCGCGTTTTTGAATTCGAACGCAACAACACCAGGTAATGACTTGTTGCCCACAACGGATGACTTTACCCCTTATAATGGATTATTTTATTCCCAATTCATCGCTACTGTAGGCCAGGGATGCGCGGATGTTTTCCTCCTCGGCGGCCAGCCGTTCTTCCGCACCCAGCTGCGAGAACCTGGGAAGCACGGATCCCGGTTGGTGCTGCCTGACCATCCGAAGCGTCCGGGCCAGTTCCTTCCCGGATACCTCACCCAACGTTGCCCAGTAGTCGGGGGTCAGACAGGGTATCTGCAATGGATCCCGGGTGATCATTTCCAGGTTGAACGTCACGTCCGGGTTGTGTTGCTTGCACAGCGCAACAATCCTTGGCAGGTCCAGGATGCCTTTGCCCAGCGGAACCTCCGAGAGCAGGAAACCATCGGCGTATTCTTCCACGCCCATGTCCTTGACGTGCGTGCTAAACAGGTAAGGGGCCAACGTTTGAACCACTTCCATCGGATCTTCCAGCAGGGCAATGCTGTTGCCGAAATCCAGGGTCACGCCCACCCATTCGCGGTCGAGTTTTTGCAGAATGGCCACCAGTTCCTGGGCGCGCCAGTCCTTGTGGTTTTCTACCGCCAGTTTGATTTTATGTTTGCGAAGCACGGGTTGGGCCAGTTGCAGGGCAACGAGGGCGTTTTTCCGAAATTCCTCGAATGCTTCGGCCGACTGGTAGGTTTCGTACCGTCGCCCGCCCGCGCACACCGTTCTTAAAACGCCAACCCCGGCTTCCTTGGCGTGCTTCACTTCCCGTTCAAAGTCCGGCACCGATTCGGCTTTTCCCGGCAAACCGATGGATCCTTCCACGTAAAGCCCCAGCTTCTCCCGCTTGTCACGCACTTTTCGGGCAAAGTCAGCAGTCCAGTCTTTCACTACCACCTGTACCCCGCCCGCCCCAATTCGATGGCAGTGGTCGATGAGGTCAACCGCGTCGGAAAATCCCGGGTACGCCGGGCTCTTCACCTTGGCATTCCATCGACTGGCGTAGGAATGAACCACTACCCCCATCCGCGTGTCCTTGAATAAGGCGGGTACGGTCGGGAAAGAAAGTACCACGGCCCCTGCGGTGGTCCCCCGTAAAAACGTTCGTCTGTCCATCCGAATACGGGTTAAAAAAGTTACTTTCCGTCCGCCGCTTTGGTGCCAAGCACGTACTGGTTGAGTCCGTCCGCGGTCCAGGGTACGACCCTGCCTTGCGAGGTAACCCGGGTTTTGCCAACGATCCCTTTCCCGACCGGACCGGCCTCATTGCCCCATTCGTTTCGAATGTAGGTCAGGATGGCGGTGATCGCGGCATCATCCAGGGTCGAGTGAGCCGGCATGACGGGAAGGATGTCCGGGGCGTCGTAAACCTTCCCTTTTACTTCCAGGGGGCCTTCCATGCCGTGTAAAACAATCAGCGCCAGGCGCTTCTCATCGCCCAGTACCCAGTCCGATCCGATCAGGGGCGGGGCAAACCGTTTCAGGCCCGCCCCGTCCGTACCGTGACATCCGGCGCAGGTGCTGAGGTAATGCTGCCTTCCCGAAGCAAATTGCCGTTGCGCTTCTTCGCTCAGTGGATTCGGTTTTGGCAGGCCGGTTTCGGCGGCGTGTCCGGGCCATTCAAACAGGGAACCCAACGCACCCAGGCGCGCTTGCACCGGGCCACCGTGGGATCGGGACAAAATTCCCGGGGCGGATGCCAGCCGAACCGGCTTCAGCTTGCCGCTGATGCCTTGGGTTGACATGCCGGTGAGCACCGCTTTTTCCCGCCAACCAAAAGCGGCTTCCTCCACGTCCAGGACGGACAAAAGGGCGGTCAGTTCGGCCGGGTCCCGCTTGCGGATGATGGAATTGGTGAGCATTTCCAGGAAAATTTCCTTGGCCGGTGCGTGCGTTTGCCACTGGGGTGATTGCAGGAGGCTTCGCAGAAGGGCGAACGCCCGATCCTGAAGACTGCTGAGCGCGGCATCCCGGATCAGGGAGGAAGTACCGTGGCGGTCTACGATTCCCGTCAGCAGTTGCTGCGCGGCCGGCTGGTCGAGAACCCGGGCCGCGAACGCCATCTGAAGAATGAGTTCCACCGGGGCTTTTTCCCATCCTTTGAGCAGTTCTCTGCTCAGTTTTGCCCGAACCTTTTCATCCTTTTTGGCGAGGGGCTCGAGCAGCCGCAGGGCAGTGGTGCTGACGAGCGGGTTTTGATCGGGCAACAATTGAAAAAGGAGGTCCGGATGGCTCAGTTTCAATCCTTCCAGCGTCCACAACGCCTGGAAGCGGCCCAGGGGGTAATCTCCCCGCAAAGCCAAACGGGTCAGCGACGGACCAACGCGCGGGTCATTTCGCTCAACCAGCAGCCGCTGCGCCACGTCCCGGTGCCATCCGTCGGGGTGCGACAGGTGGCCGATCAATTCCTCGGACGAGGCGGTGGAGAGTTTTTGCGGCTTCGGTGGCTGCCACTTCTCCGGTACAATCCGCCAGATCCGTCCCCGGTTGATCGGTTGAACCAGCTGGCGGGCAATGGTTTGCTCCCGCAGGTAAGGCGTTACGTTGGTACCGTGCTGAACCAGACCCCGGTACATATCGGCCACGTAAAGCGCCCCGTCCGGACCCGTCGCCAGGTGCACGGGCCGGAACCGTTCATCGGTGGAGGCCAGAAATTCCCTACCGGGGTTCGGATCGTGGGCGGTAAGCAGCAGGCCGTCCTCCTCAACGCGGTTGCGTTTGATCAGATTTCCGGACGGTTCGCACACGAAGACGTTTCCGTAGTATTGGGTTGGCAAAGCCCTTCCCCGGAAGACCAGCGGGGAACACGCGGACGTGAATTCCAGCAGGCGGCCTTTTTCATCCAACGTGCCGGGTATGTAGCCGCGGTTAACGGCCGGGTTGGGCCGGATGGGGTGGATTTTCCGGTCAATGGTAAGGCCGTGGTCAATGCCCGTGGTGGGCTGGTGGTGCTTGTTTCGGGAAAGGTAGTTGGGTGGAACCAGGTCGGCGTGGAGTTGCGACCAATTGTAATTGTAATGCAGCCGGCCTTCATCGTCGTGGCTGATGCCCCACTGCCCACGAAACTCCGTGCTGTCCCGCTGCCAGGCGGCGTCCGCCAGGCGATAGCGAAAGCGGGACTTGGCGTTGTAGTACCAGTTGTCCATGCCCCGCCAGAGCCCGTTGCCGGCGTGTTCGGGGTGCGCACTGCCGGCGTACGCCGAGTCGATCAGGGTTTTTGAATCCGCCCGGCGGTCACCGTCCCGGTCGCGAGCCAGCCACAAGGCACCGTTTTCGGCCACCAAAGCCCCCCCGGCCACCAAGGCAATGGCCCTGGGCATGACCAGGCTGTCGAGAAAAACCGTGCTGATGTCCATTTGTCCATCCCCATCGGTGTCTTCCAGCACCGATACGCGACCGACCGGTTCCTGCTCGCCGTCGCCGTCCATAGTAGGCATGAATCCCCGCATTTCCACCACCCACAGTCGGCCGTCTTCGTCAAAAGTGATGACCACCGGATCTTGGACCATGGGTTCGGCAGCGACCAGTTGAATTTTCAAACCCGGTTCAACCTGGAAGGAGGCCCATTCTTCGGCGGGCGTTCGGGCGGGCGAAGGGCCCTCATCGCGCTGGTCTTCGATTTTGGCGGTGCCGCCAAACAGGAACAGAAAGGTAGCCCCCAACCAGCCGATGAAATGGACGTGCTTGACCATAAGACACGAAATTAGTACGGGTAACTTCCTTGGTTTCCTCAAAAAAGCGCCCCTTGGCATCCGGTTTGGCGGATGCACCCCGGGTTGGCGATCAGGAAGCCGCAAAAGACCAGTGGCCACCAGATCACCGACAATTTGACGTTTCTGCGGATGATATGCAAGTGGTCACCCGTTATTGGAAAAATAAATTAGTCAGGATGCAACTTGAAGTTGAAAAGTGTCGGCACCAACGAAACAATCGGTTTGCGCCGTTATTCAAGCAGTTTTATAAAAACAAAAATCGTTGCGGTTACTAGCGCGGTCATACCACTGAAAAATAAAGCGAAAAATACCAAGTCGAATCCGAAGTGCGGACCGGCGACGCATTTCGCGTCGGTACGGCACGGTTGCGGACCGGGCCGCCCCGGATTTCGCGTCACGAATTAAATGTTCGGTTTGATAATTTCAGTATGGCTCGTCACTTCGCCCAGGTTGGTCGGCTGGACATCCGTTTCCGGGTGGTCGGGCCGGGAACCGTGCAGGCCGGTGACCGCATTGAATTGGTCGAAGCGGCCGGTACGAACACGACCATTCAGACCGCAGATTGGATTGAACCGAAAGGCGGATGCCGATTTAGTGGCCAACCCGGTCGCCCTGCCGCACTTGCCAGATTCGCTGAAAATGCAGCCTGGCTACCAACCCAGGGCTGATCCGACACTGGTCGTCTCCGTTGGCCGTACCGAGCAATGATCATTGTCTCCCGAGGCGCTTAACGCACCATTTCGTATTCAGGCAGAACCACCCGAATGCCAATTCCGTCCGGGTCCTGAAAAGAAAAGGCCCGCTCGGTGGTGGCAACGCGCCCCGCGACGGTGGCCTCGACCCGCTTCCGTACTTCCCGGAACCCTTCCTGATCGGGTATCACGATGGAAAATCCCAACAGTCCCGCCCGGTCCGGTGAAACGGGGCCCGCGTTCCGGCTGTGCCAGGTATTGAGCCCAACGTGGTGGTGATACCCGCCGGCCGACACGAACAAGGCCCCCGGATAGGATTGTTGCATCACCTCGAAACCCAGCACCCCCGCGTAGAATTGCCCGGCCGCGGCCAGGTCGCTTACTTGCAGGTGCACGTGGCCGATGCGGGTCGCGGGGTGTGCGCCTTCGAAGGGTGCTGACGGATCAATTTCGGCCAGCAAGCCCGCCACATCCACCTCCTGGGTGGTCATAGCCAACTGACCGTGTTGGAAGGGCCACCCCGAACGGGGGCGGTCAGCGTATATTTCCACCCCGTTTCCGTCGGGGTCGGACAGGTAGATGGCCTCGCTCACGCCGTGGTCGCCGAACCCGAGTCGGATACCTTGCCCGATCAGGTTCTTGAGCATCCGGGCCAGTTCGATGCGGTTGGGCACCAGGAAGGCGGAGTGGTACAACCCGGGTTGGTGCGCGTCTCTGGCACCCGCCCGCGGGTTTTCCATCAGCGAGAGCAGAGGGGGTTCCTGCCCGTTGGCGGACAGCCGGACGCGGTTGCCTTCCCGGCCAATTTCCCTCAAGCCCAGCAACCCGACGTAAAAACCGAGCGAACTCTCCAGGGAGGGTACCTGCAACCGGATATTTTCCAGGTACGTGGCGTCGGGCAGCCGAAATTTTTGTTGATCCATTATTTGTATGTTTTTACATTAAATGTTTAAACATATAATTGTTTAAAAAAATTTGTTTGGATCACTATTTCCCTCACCATTTGCCCATTTCTCCGGTGCGGGGAAAACACATTCCGAACGGAAGGTGGCTACCGGGTAGCACGGGAAACCGGCTCGAGTCCGGGCGCGGGGAGGGAAACAAGCAACCGGGCCTCACCCTGAACCCTTTTCCCCACCGGGGAAGGAATTCGAAGTGAGGCCCGGTAGTGCCCGACGCGTTGGTTTACCGAGGAATGAATGCCCGGGCAGTCAACCCGGGTAGCCGGAAGCCGTTACTTTTGCCGAACCATCCGCTGGCTGCCCATCGCGCGGCCATCCACCGTGAGCCGGTAGATGTACAATCCGGGAGCAAATTCTCCCGCGTTTACCGTTACGCTGCCCTGGTTTTTTGCTCCGACCGCTATCTGCTTCACCAGTTGTCCCTGCACGGAATAGATGCACACCGACGCTTGGCGCGCGCCTTCGGGCAAGGAGAAGGGAATGATGGTTTCATCCGAGAACGGGTTGGGGTAATTCTGCCGAAGTCCCGCTTCCGCGCTTGGCTCCCGGGAGGCCGGCTCGGCCGCGATCCGCGCGTTTCCCTTCAGAACCAGTCTCCACCGTTGCGCGTCGGTTCCGTTCCGTTTCCAGAGATGGACCTTGGTGCCATTGGTGCGGCCCGAGGCGTTCACGTCCAGGCGCATATCGGGGGCGTGCCTGGGCGCCAACTCGTAGTAGCCGTCACCCGCGTCGATGAGCTTCCACCGTTGCGCATCAGTCCGGTTCTGGTGCCAGAGCTGGACCTTGGTTCCGTCGGTGCGGCCCGAGGAACTCACGTCCAGCCGACCTCCGGGAGCGCACTGCGGCGTCAGGTCGGCGTGGTCGTCCTCCTCGTCGGAGAATTGCCAGGCTTGGGCAACCCCCCAGGTCCGCTCCCAAAGCTGCACTTCCGTACCATCGCGGTTGGCCCCTCCACGGACATCCAGTCGCATACCAGGTGCGCACTTGGGCTCCAATTCGTACAACAACCCGCTGTGAATCTCCGCTTCCGCTTCCTCCTCAACAACCACGATGGGAGCCGATGCGCGGCTGTTGGAGTACAAGGCGATGATCCCGCCGTAGGCTCCTCCTCGCCGGACCGCCGAGGCCTTGGCGAGAGTGCCTTGGGTATCAGTCACGTATTTTTGGTAATCATGGTCAAAAGAAGAGTAGGCGGAGGTAGCAAACGTCAGGGATACCCGGGAGTCGCTGCTGGTGAAGGCGACGTCGCCGGTGGGAACCTGGCCCATGGCCGGGTAAAGCAGACCGCCCAGCAGTTCCGTCTGGCCGCCCTTTTTGGTTTCGATGACGGTGTTGTGGCCTTCGGTCTTGATGCCCAGGATCCACAACTTGCCCCCGTCGTTGATAACCTTCACGTTGGCTCCTTCCGGATTGAGTTGCCGGGCCCACACTTCCTGTCCCGGGCCGAAGTAGGATTTCTCGGAACATATGTTTTCCATGAACAGCGGTCCGGCTCCCGGAAGAGTCCGGTACAGGTACTTGTGCTCGGAGGTGGTAATGTCCTTCAGCACCAGGGGTCGGCTGGAGGTATTTTCACAACCAATGAGTCCGGGCTGGGGAGAACGATCGTGCAGCTTGCCCATCGACATGTTCTCAATGATAATCGGCTCCCCCGAACCACCCTCGATGCGGAACAAGGGTTTGGGGTTGTTGGCATCCGGGAAGGCCGCCCAGGTGGGGGCAAGGGTGATGCCGAATCCGATGATTTTGCGGACGGTGCTTTTGACGACGATGGTGCCGGAGGCCAGGTAATTGCCGGGCGGGAAGTAGATCACGGGTTTGCCCGAGTTGATGGCGGCCTGGATGCCGGTCAGGTCGTTTTCCCAGTCATCCCGTTTGGCTCCGTACTGGAGTACGTTGGCCCAGTTTTCCGGCGCGTTGTCTTTGTAGTCCGGGGTGTTGCGCACCTCCAGACCCAAGGATTTCCCGGCGACACCGGAAGGACCCTGAACGGGGTGGGATACGTATTCGGTCACGTTCATCCCCACCACGGCCGTTCCGTTGTTGGTGATGGCGGAACGGTAACCGCTCGTGACCACGTTGCGGGCAAACAGGCTGCCCCGGTTGTCGATGGCGCTCACCAACGACGAACCGCCGCTGAACTCCCCTTCCACGATGGTGATCAGGCCGAGGTTATTGGTGCTCATGATGGCGGGTACCGAGTTGGTACTTTTCAGCTTACGGATTGACAGCACGTTGCCGTCATTTCGAATGCCGGCCGTGACCTGTTGGCTGAGCGTAAGGTGTTCGAAGGTGATGCCGTATTCGGGATGTTGCACGCGGATGCCGTAGTTGAATCCCACCACGGTCAGGTTGGAGATCAGGCAGGGGCCGGGCCATTTCCGCATCATGCTCAAACCCGTTTCGCCACCGCCCCGGATGGTCACGTTCCGGATCGCTCCCGTGTTGTTGGCCAGGTAGTCGATGCCGATGGCACCCCGGTTGCCGCTTCCCGTCTCCACGGTCAGGTTCTCCAGGTAGTTGCGGTAGGCTTCGTTGCCTTCCCCCAACCCCAGGTGATCCCGTCCACTGCCTTGACTGAACTGGTAGGAGTTCGTGCTGATGACCGCCCGGGGAGCCGCGGCGTTGGCGTATCCCGCCGCGTTGTCTTTCAGTCGGATGATGGTATTGTACTGGTTTTGACCGTAGATCCGCATTCCGCCGGTCCACGCTCCTTGGGTATTTTTGCCATCTAAACGGTTGCTAACCAGGTAGATACCGTTGGGCAGGTAGAGGGCTTTGGTCAGATTTTCCTGGATGGCCCGCTGAATGGCGTAGGTATCATCCGTTCGGCCGTCACCCTTGGCGCCGTACTGGGTTTTTATGTTCACTACCCCGTCGTTGGGCAGGGTTTCGTCTCCGGTCAGGAAGGATTGCGCCCTTCCCTGGTGGACTGCTCCTACGGATAAAACGAGCAGAACGGCAAGGAGCTTCCGTTTTGCCATCGCTGGCAATGAGTAGCACTGTGCTTTCATAGTTCTTGATTTAAGGTGATTGTTTATGCTTTTGCTTCAAGGTGTTTTATTGGGCACTCGGTTCAAGGTGTTTATTGGGCACTCGGTTCAAGGTGTTTACTCGGCAAATGGTTTAAGGTGGTTGGTCACGTCGCGGGCAGTCATCCGGCAGTAGTGCCGGAAAT
>JACMKY010000588.1 GCA_014379925.1 Cytophagales bacterium
CCACCACCGATCCGGAAACGAATCGCGGCATTCCCCGCGCCAGCCGGGAAGCCATCCTGGCCCAAGTGCGGGAAGATTATCAGTTCGCGTTGGATCAAATACCGGCGGCCCCGGCCAACGCGGGTTTTGCCGGAGTGAATACGGTAAGGGCGGCTTTGGCCCGGTATCACTTGTACGCGGGCGACTGGTCCCTGGCCGAACAATACGCCACGGAGGTAATCAATTCCGGTAAATATACCCTGGCACCCCAGTACGCCGATCTGATTACCAAGGACTTTACTTCCGAAGCCATCTTCGAGATGGGCTATACCCTCAGCGATGATCCGGGAACGGGTTCGGTAGGGTTGAACAATTTGTTCGTGGGAAGGAGGGAGATTATCCCGTCCAACCAGGCGGTCATCGCGCTGAACGCGACGGAGGCGGGAGACCGGAAAAATTCCGTCACGTTCAACCCGGTCAACCTCAAGGGCAGCGACAACGGGTGGACGGTCCGGAAATACGGCACGGCGGACGAGGACAACAACAACATTGTGCTCTTCCGCCTGGGCGAGATGTACCTGATCCGGGCCGAAGCCCGGGCGCGGCAAAACCGGGTGACGGGGGCCAGCAGCGCCGTTGAAGACCTGAACGTGCTCCGGCGACGGGCGAAAGCCCCGCTGACGAACGAGGGCGTGGTGGGACAAGCGGCGGTGCTGCTGGAAATTGAACGGGAACGGCTGTACGAACTGGCTTTCGAAGGACACCGCTGGTACGACCTGGTGCGCACCGAACGGATTGACCCGGTGATGACGGCTTTCTCACCCAACTGGAAAAGCACCTACGAGCAACTGCCCATTCCCTTGAACGAAATCCAGAACAACCCCGCCCTGGCCAACGACCAGAATCCGGGATACTGATAACTGATATATGACTTGCCAATCTTTCCGCGTCTTTTCGGAGCGCTTTCGCCTGCTGGGGCTGGGCCTCCTCCTTCCGTTCTCTTCCTGCGAAAAGAAGGAAATTCTCTTTCAGGGACCCTACTTCGTTCGCTTTACCGATCCGTTGGGTTCCTCGCGCGAGAGCAACAGCAAACCCGTTCAGATTTCGGTGCATAACGTGGGGCCGCAGTTGAACGAACCCATCACCGTTGCCTACGCCATCAGCGGGTCGGCCCGGGAAGGCGTGGACTACCGGATCGAGGGAACGCGGGGAACGGTGACCATTCCGGCCAATCAGAGTTTCGGCTACATCACCCTGCGGCTCATCAACAACGCCAACAACATCCTGGAATCGCAGAACGTGGTGTTTACCCTCACCGGAGTCACGCCGGAAACGTTGAAGGTGGGTACCAGCAAGGAAGGCATCATCGGCAAAAGCACCACGTTTACCATCCAGGACGATTGCATCCTCAGCGGTACGTACCTCGGTACCCGCGGTTCGGGGGCGCCTCCGGTCGAAAACATCGCCATCACCAGCACCGATTGCCTGGAATACACCCTGTCCAACTGGGACGTGAACGTGTTTGAGAACCCGAGCCGGCGGAGCCTGCGCTTCATCGACAATGGCGACAACACCTTGCGGATTCCCGCGCAGGAAGACCCTACCCTGTTCGATTCATTGGCCACCGTTCAGGGAAACGGTTCGGTCAACCCGGCGACGCGGCGGATCACGCTCAACGTGCAATTGGTCGACTTCAAGGATTCCCCCACGTTCCAGATTACGTACATACCCGATTGAACCCCATGAAACACCTCTTCCACGTGGCCGTTCTGATCGGCTTGATGGCGGCATTGACCGGTTGTTCCGAGAAGCTCGACCCGCAGCCCGCCACGTATTCGCAGTTGCTGACCGGCAGCACCAGCAAAACCTGGCGGCTCAGCAGCGTCCAGGTCTTGTCGAAAGGCCAGCAGCCCACCAACATTTCGGCCTCCCGATTCGGCTGCGAAGGCGATGACCTGTACGTTTTCTACGCGGACGCGGAAAAAAGTTTTGAGGTAACGGAAGGGGCCTCCTCGTGTGAAGCGGGCGATCCCGACCTGGTGGTGGAAAACACGTGGTCCCTGGTAAACGCCAACGCCACCCTCATTTTCGTGGTGCCCCTGCTGACCAGTTCGCCACTTCCCTTCGTCGTCAAAAGCCTCACCCAGACCAACCTCACGGTTGAACTGTATTTTGAGGACGAAGACGACACCAGTTACCAGTTCCTGTTCACTTCGCAGGGAGGATAACCGGGCAGACACCTGGTTCGCCCACGAACGGTCGGTGATGAACGAGCGTAAACGGGGCCATCCGCCCGGAATAAATTTTAAAAAAACTGAATACTAGGAAGATACGGATAACCCACCCGAAGCACGGGACATTCGGGTGGGCCAACCAGTGGTTCGCTCTACTTTACGCGTCGATGAATGACGGCTGATTATTCAAGAAAAATGAAAAAAACCTTACTGTTTTTTCTGCTGGCGGGGGGAAGTTTCGGCGCCAACGGGCAGGCCCTGACCGGAACCGAGCCGAAAGAATCCGTCCAGCCTTGCGCGACGATGGCGGTAGACAGCCTGCTGCGACTCAAATACCCCGGCCTGGGCACGTTGGCGGACCTGGAACGCGACCTCCGGCAAAAGATGGCCGAACTGGAGGTGCGCAACGCCGGGGCGCGGACCGAGGCGGAAATCCTCACGATTCCGGTGGTGGTCCACGTGATCTACAACGGCGAAGCGCCCGGGCAGGGGACCAACATCAGCGCCGCCCAGGTGCAGTCCCAACTCGACGTGCTCAACGAAGACTTCCGGCGGCTGGCGGGCAGCCGGGGTTTCAACTCCAATCCGGTGGGCGCCGACGTGGAAATCGGTTTCTGCCCCGCCGCCGTAAATCCGAACGGGGGAACCCTGTCCGAAAGAGGGATTCACCGCTACAACGGAGGCCGTCCTTCGTGGAGCCAGCAAGACATCGAGAACGTACTGAAACCCGCCACCTCCTGGGATCCCGACAAATACTTCAACATCTGGGTAGTACCGGATTTGTCGGGCACCGTCTCCGGGGGTACGCTGCTGGGCTACGCGCAGTTTCCCATCCAATCCAACCTCACCGGCCTTCCCTCCGGCGGACCGGCCAGTACCGACGGCGTGGTCGTCCGCGTCCAGGCCTTCGGGTCGGCCGACAAGGGAACCTTCCCGATTCTCAACGCGGGCTACAACCGGGGCCGCACGCTGACCCACGAAACCGGGCACTGGCTGGGCCTGCGCCACATCTGGGGCGACGGACCCTGCGCCGACGATTTCTGCTCCGACACGCCCACCGCCGACGGGCCGAGCGAGGGGTGCCCCCGGGGGCGTACTTCCTGCGGGGGAACCAACCAGGTCGAGAACTACATGGACTACACCCAGGACGTGTGCATGAACGTGTTCACGCAGTGCCAGAAAACGCGGATGCGCACCGTGATGCAGGTCAGTCCCCGGCGCAGCACGCTGCTTTCCTCGAACGTATGCGGCACGCTGGTCGCTGCCCGGCCCGTCACCAACTTCGGCGCCGACAAGGCCCGGGTGCTGCGGGGTGGCCGCGTGCTTTTCAGCGACCTGTCCACCAACTTCCCCACGGCCTGGCGCTGGACGTTCGAGGGGGGCGAGCCAGCCACCGCCACCGACCGGAATCCGACGGTTACCTACGGGGCACCGGGCCTGTACCGGGTGAAACTGGTCACCACCAACGCCATCGGTTCCGACAGCCTCACGCGCGAAGGGTACATCGCGGTGTCGAGCGAGGGCCTCTGCTCGAGTCTGTCCAACTTCGGAAACGGAACGCGGTCGGTGCTGAAAGGTCCGGTCGCCAACCTGACCCGGGGCTACGTGGCCGGCCACAACAACCTGAAGCACCAGGCGAAAGCCGAGTATTTCAGCAACGACCTGGGCTACGCCAACCTGAGCGGGGCCACCCTTCGTTTCGGGCTGGTGAAGGCGACCGGGCCGGATGCCACCGTGCGGGTGACGGCCTGGAACGCCCGGGGCCTCCAGGGCAGCCCCGGGGCCGTGCTGGAATCCAAGCTGATTCCCGTCCGGACGATCCAGCAGGACCTGGCCAGCGGAGTGCCCACCCGCATCGGGTTCGATCGCAACGTGCCGCTGTTCGGACGGGGTTTCTACGTCGGCATTGAATTGGCCTACGCACCGGGGGATACGGTGGCCCTGGTCACCACCCGGGACGGGGAATCCCAGTTCAGCACCGCCTGGGAAAGGGACAGCACCGGCGCCTGGCAATCGTACGCCATCAGCCGGGGCCAGAACCTGGCCCACGACGTGACGGCCGTGGTGGGCATGAACGCTTCCGTGCAACTGGCTTCTTCGGCCATTTTCGTGCGGGCCGGTGAACCCGTGACGCTGAACGCCCGGGGTGCCAGCATCTTCGCCTGGGGACCCGACAACGCCGGGCTGAACACCACGCTGGGACCGCAGGTGATTGCCCGCCCTACCCAAACCACCACCTACACCGTCACCGGCTCGGGACTGGAACTTTGCAACGCCGCCGCCTCCTTCACCGTCTTCGTGACCGGCACGGTTACCGCCCTGCCGCCCGCCCTGGACGCGGGTGAGTTGATTCTTTCTCCGAACCCAGGCACGGGCCAGTTCCGGCTCAACGTCCGCGGCGGCCCGACGGGAAAGGTGCGGATCGAAGTACTGAACGTACTCGGCAATGCATTGCTGACCGCGGAGGACACCAAGCCCGGCGACGCCTACGAGCGCACGCTGGCGTTGAATCACTTGCCCGGCGGCACGTACGTGGTGCGTTTTTCGGTGGGACAAGCCGTGATTCGCAAAAAAATTGTCAAATTGTAGCGGCCGGGACACCGGGTGCTTTTAAAAACGGGCAAAAGAACGTAAATTGTCACTCGTCACTGGTTAACCCTAAAATCTTTCACCAATGAAAAAATTACGACTCCTGGTTTGGTTGACCGTGCTGGCCTTCGTGTTCAACGCTTGCAAGAAAGAAGACAACGACGAACCAACCCTCACTAAAACGGATTTCCTGACGGCCAAACCCTGGAGAACTACGTCGCTCACCGTCAACCCCCGTTTTCCCGCCGATACCACTGGAAACAACTTCCTGCCCGCCGATATTTACAGCATCCGGGATGCCTGTGAAAACGACGACATCAAAAAATTCAATAAAAATTTCAGCTATTCTTTTGAAGAAGGAGCTACAAAATGCGATCCAAACGCTCCCACCGTTTTCGAAACGGGCACCTGGACCCTGAGCGCGGATGAG
>JACMKY010000589.1 GCA_014379925.1 Cytophagales bacterium
CCTGGTTAAGTTTTCCCCCGCTGTCTTTTCCAACCTAACCCTTTCCGACCCCATGCCAAAAAAAAACCACTCCCTGACGCGGCAAGTGACCCTGTCGGCCTTGATGCTGCTTGCCGGCGCGGTCGCCGCCGCCCAACCGAAGGGCTGGACGCCCGAAACGATGATTTCGTTCAAACGCGTGGGCGAAACGGCGCTTTCCCCGGACGGCAAATGCGTCGTCTACGCGGTTTCCACCCCGGTGATGGCGGGGGAGAAATCAGAATTTCTGACGCACCTCTGGCTGGTGAGCACCGACGGCAAAACCAATTATCCCCTCACCCGGGGCGAAAAATCGTGCACCAACCCGAAGTTCTCGCCGGATGGCCAGTACCTGAGCTTCGCCTCCGCGCGCGGAAAGGAGGGAAAAAACCAGCTTTACCTGTTGCGGCTGAGCGGGGGAGAGGCCGAACCCGTTACGCCCGCGAAAGCGGACGTGGGCACCTACGCGTGGTCGCCCGACGGCCAACGCCTCGCCTTCGTGATGGCCGATTCGCTGACCTTTCAGCAGGAAAAAGACCAGAAGGAGAAAAGGGACGTGCGCGTGGTGGACGCCCGGCCGGACTACCAACACCTCTACACGGTGGCCATTCGAGCCGATGCGGGCGGGCAGCATTCCGTCAAGCGGTTGACCACCGGGGATTTCCACGTGACCGAAATGGCCTGGTCGCCCGATGGCCAGACGCTGGCTTTCGCCCACCAGCAAAGCCCCTCCGCCGACGCGTGGCCCACGTCCGACCTGTCGGCCGTCCCCGCCGACGGCGGGGACCGCACCTCCCTGGTGGCCACGAAGGGCTCCGACATCATCCCGCTCTACTCCCCGGATGGCAAGTGGCTGGCGTTCGTCTCCGACGAGGGCAAACCCACCTGGGCCCGCCGGGCGGACGTGTACGTGATGCCCGCCGGGGGAGGTACCCCGCGGAAGTTGGCGCCTACCCTCGACCAGAGTCCGGGGTTGCTCCGGTGGTCGGCCAACGGCGCCGAGATCTACCTGGCCGAGGCCAACCAGACCTCCCGCGGCGTGTTTGCCTTGCCGGTGAACGGCAACCCGCCCCGTTTGCTGACCAGACAACCCGGCGTGTTCACCAACGCCTCCTTCAGCCAGGACGGCAAGACCGTGGCCTGCGTGT
The DNA here is from genome assembly GCA_014379925.1 of Cytophagales bacterium. Classification (GTDB taxonomy): domain Bacteria; phylum Bacteroidota; class Bacteroidia; order Cytophagales; family ES-bin-26; genus ES-bin-26. The sequence goes on from JACMKY010000589.1 coordinate 1,167, forward strand.
TTGCCGACGTTGAAACGCCCCCCGACGTGTGCGTAGGTCCGACGACCGACTTCAAACCCAGAAAACTGACGGCAGTGAACGCGGGCTATCCCAGCTACCCCCTGGGCAAAACCGAACTGATTAGCTGGAAGTCCAAGGACGGCAAATACGACATCGAGGGCTTGCTCACCTATCCGGTGGGTTACCGGAAGGGCAAGCCTTGCCCGCTGATCCTGAATATCCACGGCGGGCCAGCGGGGGTTTTCTCCCGCAGCTACACGGCCGGGGGAAGCATCTACCCCATCCAGGCCTTTGCCCAGGCGGGCTACGCGGTGCTCCGGCCCAACCCGCGCGGCAGCGGCGGCTACGGAGCGGACTTCCGCGCCGCCAACCTCAACGACTGGGGCTTCGGCGACTACGACGACCTGATGGCGGGCGTGGACCAGACCATTGCCATGGGCGTGGCGCATCCCGACAGCCTGTGCGTGACCGGCTGGAGCTACGGCGGCTACATGACGTCGATGATCATCACCAAGACCAACCGCTTCAAGGCGGCCATGGTGGGCGCGGGCGTTACCAACCTGGTCAGCTTCAACGGCACGGCCGACATCCCGAGCTTCATTCCCGATTATTTCGGCGGTGACTTCTGGGACCGCCCGGAGGTGTACACGAAGCATTCGGCGATGTTCCACGTCAAGGGCGTGCGCACGCCCACGCAAATCATCCACGGGGAAGCCGACGTGCGGGTGCCGCTTTCGCAGGGCCAGGAATTGTACACGGCCCTGAAAAGGCTGGGCGTGAAAACCGAGATGATCGTCTACCCCCGCACGCCGCACGGGCCCCAGGAACCCAAGTTCATCGAAGACATCGGCCAGCGCACGCTGGGCTGGTTCGACACCCACCTGCGCCACCCGGCGGCTTCCATGGCGCAGGGCAAGAAGTGACCCGCGGTCAGCCCCGGGCGGTGGGTCATTTGGGGGCGCGTACCCGAATTTTTGCCTCGCCGCAATGGGCTGATTGGGGTACGCATCGCTTACGCAAACAACCCAAAGATTCCATCTCTCAAAAAGATGGAATCTTTTCTGCTCACCGGCAGAACGGCGGTGCCGGCCGGGGGATCAGGATGCGGTTTTTCTGCCGGGTCCAAAACTTTCGCTGTCGTGGCTGTCTTTAGGCGCCCGCATAAAAATAAATACGCACGAGGGTGTACCCTTTACTCGCGTGGATAATTGTTTCGGATGCAGTGCCGCCTCGTTCTTAACGAAAATAGCGTAATGATCAAAACCATTAAAAACGTATTTTCTACCCGGGAAGGGAGCATCATCACCGTACTCATCTTGTTGATGTGCAGTGTAAATCCCTTGCTGGTGGTTGACGGGTATGCCCAGTCATTGCCCATTGCACCCACTGAAACGGAGGGTTTCTGGCTTTGGAAGCTTTTGGGGCGTCTCCATCCTTCAGTCGTTCATTTTCCGGTGAGCCTGCTTTTGTTCGCGGCTCTTTTAGAACTTTTTACTTTAAAAAATTTTAACTCCAAGCTACGCCCCGGCATCAATGTACTGATTGCTATCGGCGCTTTATCGGCGGTAGTAGCGGCTATTTTGGGCTATTTATTATCCAGTCAGGAAGCGTACGGCGGGGATATTTTAGCGATCCACCAGTGGACCGGTATTGCCACGGCTTGCCTGGGGGCGATTACCTCGTTTTTTCTTTACCGCGTTGCGCAAAGAAACCAGCTGAATCTGGTAAAAGCGTACCGGAGTGTCCTTTTTTTTACCGCCACCGGGGTATCCGTAGCCGGTCACTTTGGTGGTTCTTTAACCCACGGCAGTGATTACCTCACCAGCGTAATTCCTGGCAGTGATGATTATCAGGGTGAATCCAAAAGCACTTTTAGCTTCACTTCCCTGAAAGGAGACACTGCCCGACTGACTCCGGAACAGGAAATGGAAATTAATGGACAAGTAAGGGCGGTATTTGCCCATAATTGCTACAGTTGCCACAGTGCTGAAAAGACGAAAGGAGACTTGCGGCTCGATAAAAAACGCCTGGCATTCAAGGGAGGTAAATCCGGTCCGGTCATTATTCCTGGCAACCCCGGCAAAAGTGAACTGGTGCGGCGCATTACCCTGCCCCGGAACCACAAAGAAGCCATGCCCTCTAAAGAAAAAAAGCTAACGGAAGATGAGATAGCACTGATCAGTTTCTGGATTGAGAAAGGAGCTCCCTGGTCCGACGCCGCCGATCAGAAAAGCATTTTCCGGGTTGCCAAACTCGCACACCGGGTGCCTCCACTTCCCCCTGCCACGAACAACTTGCAGAATCCCGCTGATTTGTGGGTAAACGAGTATTTCAAAAAGAAGCAGGTATCCTGGCCGGAGGCCGTAGACGAGCGGACCTATTTAAGGAGAATTTACCTGGATATCATTGGGTTGCTTCCTACCCCGGCCGAACTGGAATCATTTGCTGCCGACAACCGTCCGGATAAAAGGGCGAGGTGGGTAAGGCAATTGCTCAACCGAAACGACGATTATGCCACGCACTGGTTTAGCTTCTGGAATGATGCACTTCGGAATGACTACACCGGCACGGGATACATTACCAAAGGTCGCTTTGACATAACCAACTGGTTGTATAAGTCACTAAAATACAATAAGCCCTACAATCAGTTTGTAAAAGAGCTGATCAGCCCCAACGTAGAATCCAAAGGTTTTATTTCCGGTATTAAATGGCGCGGTACGATCAATGCAAGCCAAAGAACCGAGATGCAAGCGGCGCAAAATGTGGCCCAGGTTTTTTTAGGGCTTAATTTAAAGTGCGCATCCTGCCACGATAGTTTTATTAGTGACTGGAAATTAGCCGATGCCTATGCCTTTGCCAATATATTCGCGGACACCACCCTGGAAATAAACCGTTGTGACAAGCCCACGGGAAAGTTTGCCAACACCCGCATTCTTTGGCAGGAGCTGGGGAGTATTGACAGTACTGCCCCCACTGCGAAAAAACTACAGCAACTGGCCGAGAACCTGACGCAACCCAAAAATGGCCGCCTGTACCGGACCATTGTCAACCGAATATGGGCCCAAATGATGGGACGTGGTATTGTGGAACCGGTGGATGCGATGGACAACGAACCCTGGAGCCAAGACCTGCTGGATTGGATGGCCGCTGATTTTGTAAAAGGCAACTATAACCTCAAGGAATTAATTTACTTGATTGCTACTTCCCAAACCTACCAGCTTCCCTCGGTAGGAATCAAAGATGCCAATAAAATTATCGCGCAGGATTATCAGTTCGCAGGGATGCTCCGGAGAAGAATGTTTGCCGAACAGTTTGCGGATGCGGTAAGCCGGGTGATCGAACCCGTCTTTCCAGATTCGGCCGTGCAATACAACCCCTATAAAAATGCAGCGGTTGAGCCGCCCCAATCCTTTTTTGCCAGGGCTTCACTGGTGAAAAACAACGGTTTTCTTGCCGCGCTGGGCCGGCCAAACCGGGAAACGGTTTCGACCGGAAGAGATTCCCGGGCTAACCTTCTGCAGGCACTGGAACTTACCAACGGCGATCGATTAAATGAAGTACTGAAAAGGGGGGCGGAAAACTGGCAGAAAAAATACGAAAAAGGGGATGTAATCATCAAAGAAATTTACGGGAAAGCCTTAAACCGCCATCCATCCCCCAAAGAATTTAAGGTTGCCAACGCATTGTTGGGTGAGTCGCCTAGCCCGGAAGCTATTCAGGATTTATTTTGGGCCATTGTGCTGCTTCCTGAATTTCAACTCATCTATTGAAATTAAATGCGGGCAGTCGCAAGTAAATAGGTGTATGAATTGATATATGCTTATCCGAACTTTGTAAATACAAAATGTGAACTACTAAAAATATTTTACGTAATTTGAAGATATGAAAACAGATGTAATCAACATAGACCCTGAAATCCTTGGTGGTACACCCGTATTCAGCGGAACCAGAGTACCCATAGAAACCCTTTTTGACCACCTGGAAAGTGGAATCACCATTGACGGATTCTTAGATGATTTTCCAAGTGTTACCAAAGAGCAGGTAATTCAAATATTAGAATTAGTGGGAAAGTTATTTGCCTCGGATAAGATCAAACAATTATATGAGATTGCTTCTTGATGAAAACGTCCCCAAGCAACTGAAACGGGATATTGTAGGTCATGAAGGATTTACTGTCAGAGAGAGATGAAGACGAACTGGAACCGGAGAGAATTTCTAAAAAATACCAGCGCGGCTACCTTGGCCGCCATGGCCGCGGGCGCTCCAATGACGAGCTTCCTGGCGGCCTGCAACCGAAAAAAAACGGTTGATGCCAAAGCCGATGCCGTTATTTTGCTTTGGATGGCGGGGGGGATGGCCCACACCGAAACCTTCGATCCGAAAAAGTACACTGTTTTTGAAAAGGGCCTGGATTCAAACCGGGTGTTGAGCACCTTTCCATCCTTTCCTACCGCCCTGGACGGGATTTCTTTTTCGGAAGGCCTTCAATCCATCGGCAAAGTGATGGACAAAGGCACCCTGATCCGGTCCTACGTAGCGGCCGACCTGGGACATATTTTGCACTCCCGGCACCAGTACCACTGGCATACCGGTTACGAACCCCCTCAAACGGTGGCCGCCCCTCACATCGGGGCCTGGATAGCCAAAGAACTTGGCCCGGTAAATCCGGTAATTCCGGCCTTCATTGACATTGGACAAAGATTTACGGTGGGGGAGGGGGAAGAATTAAAGGCTTTTCACACGGCCGGCTTCCTGGGCAATGAGTACGGTCCGTTTCTGATACCCGATCCTTCCTCCGGTTTGGATAGCGTACGGCCCCCCGTTGGCATGTCCAGTAAAAGGTTTGAAAAGCGCAACCAATTATACAATGACCTGATCAGCCACAGCCCGGTGGGTGAATTTGGCAGCGATTACCAAAAAGAATCGCTGAAAACGTCCATGGAGCAGGCGTATATCCTTTTGAATTCTCCGGAGGCCCAAGCATTTGACTTAAGCCAGGAGCCCAAAGAGATTTATGATGTTTACAATACGGGTAAGTTTGGTTTGGGATGCCTGATGGCGCGCCGACTTACCCAACAAGGTGCCCGTTTTATCAGCGTTACGACCGAATACGAACCCTTTATGGGCTGGGATACCCACGATAACGGGCACACCCGACTGAAAGACATGAAAAAGCAGATCGACGGACCGGTGGCCCAACTCATCAAGGACCTGGAACGCACGGGGCACCTGGCGCGTACCATTGTTATTTTAGCCAGCGAATTCAGCCGGGATATGTTGATGGAAGGTCGCCCCGGGGCCAAAGTAAAGGATCAGGTGGATCAACCCGACGTAATTACGGACCTTAAAAACTACGGTATGCACCGCCACTTTACCGATGGCGGCTCTATTCTGATGTTTGGCGGCGGTATTAAAAAAGGGAATGCCTACGGTAAAACGGCGGATGAAAGGCCTTGTAAAACCATTGAAAAGCCGATAAAAATAGACCAGATCCACCAGACCATTTACCACGCGCTGGGCATCCTTGGCGATGCGCACTACGTAGTGGAAGAACGGCCATTTTATACCACGCCGGATGGGTTGGGTAAACCCGTCATGGCGTTGTTCGCTTAAAAGTTGAGCCGGCATTCGGGGCGGTGGGTCATCCGGATTCGCGTACCCGAATTTTTGCCTCGCCGCAACGGGCTGATTGACGGGTATTCATTGCTCACCGGACCAACCCGAAGCTTCCATCTTTTTGTTAAGATGGAAGCTTTTCTGCCGATCAGCACCCGGCGCCGGTTGGTTGCGCAACCCCCGGCGTCCGTGTGCTGACTACGGCTACAACTGCTCAATCGACGGCTGGTTGATACGGGCCGTCGGTGGCCTGGGCGCTGTTTGCCACCAAGGCGACTTTCACGGCCGGTTTCGCTTTTTTCCAGATTGCCAACCGCTGACCCACCCGGATGACATCGCTCTTCAGGTGGTTCCACTGTTTAATGTCGGCGACCCGTACCCCGTAGCGGTTGGCAATGCTGCCAAGCACATCGCCCCGGTTTACGGTGTACACGATCTTTCTCTTGACGGGCGCCTCGGAAAAGCCGCCGGCGTAGGCCACCAATGCAATGTTGGAGACGGTTTTTCTGGTTACGGAGGCGGAATCGAGGATGCTGCTCCGGTTGAGGGCGAAGAACTCCTTCGTTTCCGCGGGTATCCGCAGGGTGTACTCCCGGGAATAATACCCCGGTAATACGTTCCTTTTCACGTGCGGATTCAGGGCGCGCAGTTCTTCCGGGGAGATGCCCAATTGCTGGGCCAGCCGGGCCATATCCAGCGACTGCCTGACCACGATGGTATCCGGGACGCAACTGACCAGGGAATCGGCGGTGAGGTCGTGGCGGGCGGCCTCGGTCATAATGGACGCGACGGCCATGAACTTGGGTACGTAAGCGCGGGTCTCCGGGGGGAGAAACGAATGGATTTTCCAGAAACTGGTCTGGTTGCCCGAACGGCGGATGGCCCTTCTCACGTTGCCGGGACCGCAGTTGTAGGCGGCCAAGGCCAGTTCCCAATCGTTGAACATGCCGTACAAATCTTTCAGGTACCGGCAAGCGGCCTCGGTGGCTTTGGTGGGGTCCATTCGCTCGTCGATGTAGGCATCCTGGTGCAGTTGGTACTGCCGGCCGGTAGCGGGCATGAATTGCCACAGACCGGCCGCCCGGACGGGCGATACGGCCTTGGGGTTCAGGGCCGACTCCACGATCGAGAGGTATTTGAGTTCGTCCGGCAGGCAGTGCTTCCTCAGTTGTTCCTCGTAGAGGGGAAAGTAAGCGCGCTTGCGTTGCAGCATCGTCGTTACGAAACTGCTTCCCGTGACCGTAAAACGACGGACGAAACCCCGGACGGCTTGGTTATTCCGCATCGGAAAGGAAGCTGGCCGGCAACTGATTGGTTCCGGCACCCGGTGTTCCGGCAGGAAAATGGCGAGCCGGGCGGAATCCGGGTGGGCCCGGGCGGTGGTATCGGCCAGAGCAGGTACGTTTTCCGGCGTTTTTTCACCCGATTCCACCGTCTGGCCCGGAACGGAAAAATGGCTCAGGAAGATGAACAAGCCAGCAACGGCAGCAACGAATGCGTTGGGTTTTACGGTTGGGATCATACGCTAGTAGCTGGTTAAGAGTGGGTACGGACCCGGGAGATCGGCGAGCTTTGTACCTCCCGTGTAAGATTGAGTACGGTATTGATCTAATTTACCGCGTGATCGTAACCGGGAAGGGCGTCCAGCCCCCCCTTTCCGGCACCGGAACCCGGGGCGCTGTTCCCCGGTTTCGTCCGTTTGGGTGGCTGGCCGGGGCCGGGGATTCGCCCCGCCGGCAACCGCATTGGTCGAAGCAAACCCCGGTTTCGCCGAAATTCCTCCGTTTGAATGCTCCCCGGTGGACAGCCGTTGGCGCGAACCGAAATCCGGCCGAAGGCGGGGGCAAATTTCTTACCTCCCAGCGGCCGCCCGTCGGGTAACCCAACCGAGGAGCCGGCCGTTGCCTTCGGCAATTACCGGAATGTTCCACCAACCCTTCCCGCGCGAATTCGTTAGAGCAACCGAAAAACCATCGCCAACCCGACAAAACTGACCTACTTTATGAGCTACATTCAATCCGCACCCGGCGTTCAGTTGTTCTACCAGGACTGGGGAACCGGCCGCCCGGTCGTTCTCATCCACGGCTGGCCGCTGAGCCACGAAATGTTCGAATACCAGCTGATGGAGCTGCCCAAGCACGGCCTCCGCTGCGTTGCCTACGACCGCCGCGGCTTCGGCAAGTCGTCCAAACCCTGGGAAAGCTACGACTACGACGCGCTGGCCGACGACTTGAAAGCCGTCCTCGACGAGTTGGACCTCAACGAGGTGACCCTGGTGGGTTTCTCGATGGGCGGCGGGGAAGTGGTGCGCTACTTCAGCCGCCACGGCGGAGCCCGGGTTGCCAAGGTCGTGCTGCTGGGATCGGTTACCCCCTACCTGCTCCATACCGCAGACAACCCGGACGGCGTACCGCCGGAAATGTTCGACCAGATCGTAGCCAAGATCCGGGAAGACCGGGCGGACTTTTTGACCAGTTTTAACAAGCAATTCTTTGGCGTCAGCCTCATCAGTCACCCGGTCAGCCAGGCCACCCTCGACTGGTGTCAGACGCTGGCCATGCTGGGTTCGCCGAAGGCCACGGTGGACTGCGTACGGTCGTTCTCCGAAACCGATTTCCGCTCCGAGATGGCGCGCATCAACGTACCCGCGCTGGTTATTCACGGCGATGCCGACCAGACCGTGCCCATCAAGCCAACCGGCGAGCAGGCCGCCAAGATGATTCCCAACGCCCAGTACATCGTCTACAAAGGGGCTCCCCACGGATTCTACCAAACGGAAAAGGACCGACTCAACCAGGACCTGCTTTCCTTTATTCAGGCGCCGGCGCCGGTAAAGACCGTCAGCCCGGCGTATTGATCCGATTGTTGGCACCCACGCCCGACCATCCCGGCAATTGCCCGGGGCGGTCGGGCGTGGATTTTTGGGGGCACTGAGCCGTCACCTCCGGGAGACGGAGCCGTTTCTCAAAAAGGTCGGACTTTTTTTAATCCCCGCCTCCGCTGGCCCGCGTTGAATGGGTAAAAATTCCTATTTTTCGCCCATGAAAACAATCCTGTTCCTACTGATCCTGATGCCTCCGTTGACCCTGGCCAGTTCGCGGCAGGAGCCGTCCACCTACGACGTCTGCGTGTACGGGGGCACCTCCGGGGGCGTGATGGCGGCCTACACGGCCAAGCAAGCGGGCAAGACCGTTTTGCTGGTTGAGCCGGGCAAACACCTCGGCGGCCTCAGTTCGGGCGGACTGGGCTACACCGACATCGGCAACAAGTACGCCATCTCCGGCTTGGCACTCGATTTTTACCGCCGCATCGGCCAGCACTACGGGAAATTTGAACAGTGGATTTTCGAGCCCCACGTGGCCGAAAACCTTTTTCAGTCCTACATTCAGCGCGCGGACGTGAAGGTAGTGTACCAACGTCGGCTGGTGTCGGTAAAAAAGGAGAAGACCGACATCCGGGAAATCGTCCTGGAAAGCGCGGAGGCGCCCGGTTCGGCGTCCTACCAAACCGTTCGGGCCCGGGTGTTCCTGGATTGTTCGTACGAAGGCGACCTGATGGCCAAAGCGGGCGTTTCCTATTCCGTGGGCCGGGAAGCCAACGCCGTCTACCAGGAAACCTACAACGGGGTACAGGTGAGGGATAAACACCAGTTTCCGGAAGGCATCGATCCCTACCGGGTGCCCGGCAAGCCGGAAAGCGGGTTGGTGTGGGGCGTGAGTCCGGCCGCGCTGCCTCCCCCGGGCACCGGCGACAACAAGGTGCAGGCCTACAATTTCCGGATTTGCCTCTCGGACGATCCCAACAACCAGGTGCCCATCGGCCGGCCATCCACCTACGACTCCACCCGCTACGAACTGCTGTTGCGCTGCCTGGCCAAGCAGCCCGCCAAAGACCTGGGCAGCTTCCTGAAATTTGATTTCATGCCCAACCGCAAGACGGACATCAACAACAACGGGCCCTTCTCCACCGACATGATCGGCATGAATTACGATTACCCGGAGGGGGATTACGCCACCCGCCAGGCGATTCGGCGGGCGCACGAAGACTACATCAAAGGGTTGCTCTACTTCATCGGGCACGACCCGCGGATGCCACCGCACTTGCGCGAACTGATGCGCAAATGGGGATATCCGAAAGACGAATACGCCGACAACGGCCACTGGTCGCCCCAGATGTACGTGCGCGAAGCCCGCCGGATGACGGGAGAATACGTGATGACGCAGGCCAACTGCCAGGGCAAAGCAGTCGTGACGGACGGCGTTGGGATGGCGGCCTATACGATGGATTCGCACAACATCCAGCGGGTGGTGGTCAACGGACACGTGAAGAACGAAGGCGACGTGCAAGTCGGTGGCTTTGGTCCCTACCCGATTGCCTACCGTTCGCTGGTGCCCAAGGCGGCCGAATGCACCAACCTGCTGGTGCCGGTCTGCATGTCGGCCAGCCACATCGCCTACGGTTCAATCCGGATGGAACCGGTGTTCATGGTGCTGAGCCAGTCGGCCGCCGTGGCCGCCGTACTGGCCATCGACGGCAAGCGGCCGGTTCAGCAGATCGACGTCAAGCAACTGCAATCCATCCTGAAAACCAACCCGCTGGCCGATGGCAGCACCCCGGAAACGCTGGTGGACAACGACGACCGGAGCCAGGTGAGCGTGAAGGGCAACTGGAAAACGGAAACCAAGGGAAGCTTCGGTCCCTCCTGGTTTTCGGACGAGGGCCGGGGCGGGGAAACCAAGTCGGTGCGGTTCACGCCCGTGCTGGCCAAGCGGGGGAAGTACCGGGTCTACGTTTACTTTCCCAAACTCCCGAACGGCGCCTCCCAAACGCCCATTGCCGTATTCGACGGAACGAAGACCCGGGAAGTGGTCATCCGGAAGGCCGACATTGTGGTGGAAGGGCAAACGTCCGGGGAATGGGTTGCGTTGGGCAGCTTCGACTTCGGGCCGGGAAAGGACGCCTACGTGGAGATTTCCACCAAAAACGCGGATGGCGTCGTGGTGGCCGATGCCGTGCGGTTGGTGCCGGACTTCCGGTAGTGCGCTGTCCTTTTCCGGAAGGGGTTGTTGCGGATGATGACCTTGCTCCTGGCGGGCCGCTTGGGCTTCTCCACTCCGAGCAATGACGCAGTACCGCGTCCGCTTTGGGCTTCTACCACGGGGAATCGTAGCGCTTACGGAGCGGGTGGTCCGCCGGGGACGCCTGGTCGTTGCGGAGGGGTTGGCCAGGTAACCGTTTGTGAAATGCCCCCGTTTTTCAAGATTAGGGTCATGGCTGCCTTCGGATGGATTTTCCGTCAAGACCCCCAGGAACCGTTACCGCCAATTCTAAATCAGTTCAATGAAGAAGGAGGTGCCGACGTTTTCCTGGCTTTCCACCCGGATTTTTCCTTTGTGGATCTCCACGATTTGTTTGACAATGTAAAGTCCCAATCCCGTGGTTGTCTCCCCCTCCGTACCTTTTCGAGCCGCCTTGGTAAATCGATTGAATATAGTGGCTTGCAAATGCTCCGGAATACCGATCCCCTCATCGCTCACTTGCAGAATGGCCCGTTGGGCTTTATTTTTCAGGGATATGGTTACTTGCCCACCCGCGTTGGTGAATTTCACTGCGTTAGAAAGCAGATTTTCCAATACCCGCGCGAATTTATCCCGGTTGATGTGGGCATGCACGGGTTCTTCCGGATAATGAAAACTGATTTTTATTCCCTTTTTCTGGGCCTCCACCTCGAAGACAGTGAGCTGAGATTCAACGAAGACTTTTAGGTCGGCTTTTTCAAAAGTTTCGTTTGATTTAAATTCTCCGATGAGCAGTAAATCCCGGATGATGGCGTAGGATCTATCGCAGGTATCCGAGATCATGTTGATGAGCTTATGACTTTGATCCTTGCTTTCACCCTCCCCGGCGGGTAGCTTTTCCAGGTTCTTTCTCAGAAAGCCACTCAATGCCTTGATGTTGTTGACGGGGCTTTTCAGGTCGTGGGCCAACATGTGCATAACCGTCTCCTGGTAATCGTACAGCTTTTTCAGATCCAGTTCCAGTGCTTTCCGCTCCGAAATGTCATCCACG
>JACMKY010000590.1 GCA_014379925.1 Cytophagales bacterium
CCCGACGGCAGTGAGTTGGGACAAAAAAACCTTATCCGGGGCACTAAAGCCACTTTTGCGATGATTGCCCTGAACCTGCCCGAATTTGCGTACAAACTTAGGGAAATCGAAGACAAGCTATACATCTTCGACATCCTGCGCCGGAAGTACGTTTTCCTCACCCCCGAAGAGTGGGTGCGGCAACATTTCGTGCATTTCCTCATCGATCAGCACGGTTACCCGAAGGCGCTGATGAAAAACGAGGGTGGACTGCGGTACAACCGGCTGACCAAACGAACCGACATCGTGATCTACGACCGCCACGGCGAATCCTTTCTGGTGGTGGAATGCAAGGGTGCCAACGTTCCCCTCTCGCAAAGCACCTTCGACCAGGCGGCCCAGTACAACCACACGCTCAAGGCGCCCTACCTGGCCGTGACCAACGGACTGGCGTTCCATTGCGTACGCATCCACCACGTTGAGCAACGGTTTGCCTTTCTGCCCGGCATCCCGCCTTACGAAGGGTAGGTAGTGCGCCGTCCGTGGCCCGCCTGAAATAACGCCCGTCCCCCGTCGTTATAAAGAAGCATAAAATCCAGCAACCAACTTCTTCCGGTTCAATACCTCAGCGCATGAAACAAAAAATTGCCTTCACCACGGGCGCCCTCTGGTTGGGGCTGTGGTTTAGCCTGGCCGCGGTGGCCCAGGTGGATAGTGCCGCCTCGCCCGCGGCCGTATCGGTGGCAGCGGGTCCTCAACTCACCTTCGCCGAAAAATCCCACGACTTCGGCGACATCCAGCAGGGAGACAAGGTGAGTTACACCTTCAAATTCACCAACACCGGCTCGCAGCCCCTGGTCATCTCGGAAGTGAAAACCACCTGCGGTTGCACCGCCACCAGTTGGACCAAGGAGCCCGTGGCCCCCGGTGCGACGGGCGAAGTAGCGGCTACCTTCAACAGCGCCGGAAAACGCAGTACCCAACGCAAAGTCATCGCCATCTATTCGAACGCCGTCAAACCGCTGGAAACCGTCGTCCTGGTGACCAACGTGCGGCTGTGGCGTGAATGATGACCGGGAAGGACTTGCGCACTATTCTGCACGAATACTTTATAATCAACGCTTTCAATAACTTAGCGAGGGAATTGAGCGCGGCGGCCGCACGCTGCCATTTTTTCTCCACCGGGCCAAGTCACCGTTCGGACTGCCACACTCCCCAAAACCAGAGTACCCAGCCGGCAATCAGGAAGACGCCGCCGAACGGCGTAACGGCTCCCCACTGCCGCACGTTGGTGAGACAGAGCACGTAAAGCGAACCGGAAAAGACGAAGATGCCCGCCAGAAAACAGTAGCCGGCGTAGGAAAACAAGTTCGGGCGAAGGGCCGGCGCGTCGGCGCGGAAAAGGAACAAGCCCAGCATCACCAGGGCCAGCGCGTGGTAGAATTGGTAACGAACGGCGGTTTCGAACGTTTCCATCCGTCCGGAAACCGTCAACGCGTTGCGCAGGGCGTGGGCACCGAACGCCCCGATCATCACCGATACCCCGCCCAGGGCCGTGCCGGCGAGCAAAAAGACTTTGTGCATCTAAGTAAGAAGTAGCTGAAAACTTGACCGATTTGATTAACTAGAGTCGGTCTGTAAAGCATCAGTCGGGTGAATTGTTTCACGCCAAGCTCGCTGAGCGGATACGCAAAGGTCGCGAATACGCTTCATTTGGCGGTCGTTGGGGAAGCCTGATTTTATAGATACCTAAATATCTGATTTATAATCAATTCGAGACAAAAAGCCCCGCAACCCGCCGCGATTACCTTTCGGCTTTCCTGCGGCGGGCAGGTACAAGTTTCTACACCCGGTAAAACAGATTCGTTCGTCGCATTCTCCGCCCCCCCATGCACCACCGACTCCTTGGTTTCTTGCGCAGCTTCCTGCTGCTGACAACGGCCTGCGTACCCATCTCCCAACAGGGCACCCCCACTGCGGGCCCGGCTTCCCCGGGGGGTGCCAAGCCGGTGGTGTTCGCCGACAAGCCCCTGCGCACCGACGATTTTGTCTACGAAGACCGCATCCGGACGGTGATGCTCTACCCGGCGGCGGGCGACCTCGACAATCCGGCCGCCGCCGCGCTGCAACCCGCGGTGCTGCCCATCGGGCAGGGCACGCCGCTGGTCCTGGAGTTTGACGAGATCGGGGAAGGGAGCCAACCCTTCCACGCCAGACTCTACCACTGCAACGCCGACTGGACCGTCTCCCTGCTCACCGACATCAACTTCCTGGCCGAGTACAACGATTTCCTCCTCACCAGCTACCAGTTGTCGGCCAATACCAAAACCCCCTATACGCACTACCGGATGGAAGTGCCCAAGGTGAAACTGCCGGGTAACTACGTGCTGATGGTGCACCGCGAAGGCAACGTGAAGGACATCGTGTTGACGCGGCGAATGCTGGTTTACGACAACACCGTGGACGTGCGGGCGAAGGTCACCTACGCCACCGGAACCGGGGAGCGCAACACCAATCACCAATTGGAATTCACCGTCCAGTACCGGGACTATCCGATCGCCAATCCCCTCGAGGAAATAAAGGTGGTGCTCCGGCAGAACTACCGCCCGGACAACGCGATCACGGGTTTGAAACCGATGAACGTCCGCCTGGACGAAAAGCTGCTGGAATACAACAACTTTAACCTGGAAAACAACTTCCTGGCGGGCAACGAGTTCCGTTTTTTTGATACGCGGAGCATTCTTTTCCTGGGAACGAACGTGGCCAGGGTCAACCCCGGACCCAACCGCAGCGAGGTGCTGCTGGCCGCCGACCGACCCCGCAACCGCGAGGCGTACGCCCAAAGCGACGACTTCAACGGCGGCTTCGTAATCGACCACCACGAAACCCGCCAGGGAGCCACCGAAGCCGATTACGTGGCGACGGTCTTTACCCTCCAGGCACCCGAGGCCAACGGCGAGGTCTACGTCAACGGAAAATTCAACGACTGGCAGCTGGACGAACGCAACCGGATGGCGTATTCCAGCGAAAACGGGCACTATACCGCCCGCATCCTGCTCAAACAAGGCATTTACAACTACGACTACGCCGTGGTCCGGGCCGGCAGCGAGCGGCGCGAGGAGGTCTACTTCGAGGGAAGTTTTTTCAACACCGAAAACACCTACGAAATCATTGCCTACTACCGCCCCCTCGGTGCCCGCGCCGACCGGATTGTCGGCTACCAGGTGCTTTACCACAACGCCCGGCGGTGACGAGCCGTGCCCGGTGGCTAACTGGCCATCAGGTTGGAAAGGGGGTACGGAACGGTTTTCCGTTTGGAGTCGGAGTTGACCAGGTCGAGCATCCCGAAACCCTGCGGGGTGTAAGCCCCCAAGCCACAGTGGAAGAGAAATTGCTGCACTTCGTTGCCCGCGTACAAGGTGAAGGGGAACGTGTAGCCGCGCACTTCCTGCTTGGATTGGTTTCCCATCGGCTGGTTTTCGTACACCGGGTAAATGCGGGCGAATTTCTTTTCCTCCTGCCGGACTTTGCTCAGGTATTCCTTGTCGGGCACGATCTGGAATTTGTAGAAGGAAGCGATCCGTTCGGAACTGTAATCACCCGTCCGCTCCATGCGGTACATCGTGGATTCGTAGAGGAGATCGGAGAAAACGTCGGTGTCGGGGGTAATGAACTTCTTGGAGTAAAAATCATTGGCATCGGGACTGGTCAGCACCACCGGCGAGATGCAGACGTACTTAACGGCTTCCCCCAAGTCGATGGGCTCCTCTTTCTCGGCCAATTCCGGCTCCAGCAGCAAGTTGCCAACCGACACTTCGCGGTAGCCGAACAAAGAATGCAGGAAGGCGTGGACAAACGCTTCGTTGGCGCTCGAAAAAACCAGCGTAACGCGACTGGAGTAAAAATGCAAGCCGCTTTTGCTGATCTTCGTCTGGCCTTTGAGTGCCGAAAAATTGTAGTCCCGGTAGGGATGATACTCCGCGGGAACCTCCTTGAGTATTACGTCAACCAACTGGGTGAGTAGATACTGGTGGTGAAACGGTACGAAAGCTCCCTTGTTTTTTAACAGAAAAACGACTCTGACCCTCACAGCTTCTCTAGGTTTAGGTGGAAAAAAATTGCTGTTCAACCAACTTCCCGTTCCGCGGGGTGGCAAACCGGCGGGACTTTCGATCGGGAAGCATTCCATCAGTGGGTAGAACCCCTAAGTTTTGGAATTGTTTGCCTTTGGACGCCTCTCACCGAAATTATTTTTTAACCTTTCTCCGGAAGGGGGGATAACGTAAGAGATACGAAAAAAGCGAAGGGTCAGCTTTGATTTGCCGACCCCCCGCGGGAAATTCTCCTTAATTATGCCGGACGCACCTTCCGGCAGCCGTCGCGCGGGGCTTACTTGGTTGCCACTATGGCCTCGCGGCTCATCGCCGAAGTCAGTCCGTGGAGCAGTTGGCCGAAGTACGTTTCGGTGGAAGCCAGGTATCGTTCGGTCAGGGGTTTGACGTCCCCGTTGGGTTGGTAGCCCTGCTTGCCGAAAATCGTTTCGGCGGTAAAGCTTTCTACCGGATTGCCCACCAGCGGATCGGAGTAGGTCTGGTAATGCACCTCGCCGACGCGGTACCAGTAGGCACCGTCCGTTACCCGGATCTCCAACGTGTAAAACATTTTCACGGCCAGGGAACCCAGCTCGGTGGGGATGTGAATGTCGTGCCAAGCCTTGGTCCCCAGCGGTTGGGTATTCCTTTGCTGCTTCCGGGGAACTTCCGGGGCCGACTTGTAGCGGGAGGTATACCAGTTCAGGGCCCGTTCGTAGAGTTCACCCCGGGAAGCAGAACCCACGCTGACGGTGTCGGAGAAAACGAACGGTTCGGGAAGGGTATCCGTACCGGCCGTCGGCGTTTGGGAAAAGCAACGACCAGCGGCGAAAATCAAGCAGAAAACGCAAAGTGTAAACGTTGGTTTCATAGCGGTAAGTGGGTTGAACGAGTGAATTGGGTGGTGAATCATCGGGCAATTTTCTCCCCGTGGGTGGAGTCGCGGGCAGCGTAACGCCGTGGCAACTGGAAGCGGAACGCCGCCCACCGTTGCGGGAAGCGGAACGCTGCCCGGCGGAGTGCCGCCCAAGTGAGTCCCCAGAACGCGAGCATTGCCAGCAAAATCAGGCACTGGGTGGCGTGATCCGGGTTGTTTTGGTGGAGCCAGGCTTCCCAAACCCGCATTTGCCGGTCTAACGGAAGGGGCCGCTTCAGGGTTTCAACCAGGCCGCCAACGGCGTAGAAACCAGCGAACGGCAGTCCGTACACCACCAGGCGGACGGCGGAGAGCCAGGAAATACGGGGGTATCGCTCGCGGGTTCTCATCGGTCGTTGCGGGTTTGATGCAGGATTTGCCGGGCAAACTATTGTTTAATCGTTTGATCGATAATGCTTTGTCCGACAGCCGACGAGTAGAGACGACATGTCGGCTGCGTGAACCTTACGTCTGTACCATTCATGCGAACTCCGGGCGAATGGTAACCTTGCCGTAACTTGGGCAACCGGCTGGTTGGCCGGGAGCATACGCCCAAAACGAAAATCCTCCGGAGGGCCTCCGGAGGATTTTCGTTGAACCGAACGGGTTTTACTCAGAAACGGCGTTTTCGGGTGTTTGGCCGAACGTCAGCGACAAGGCGTTCCCGGCCGGCTGGTCCGCCGGTGCGAATGAGAACCGGGCAGTGAATACCCAACGGGGAACGGAAAATGCACCGATGCGCAAAAAAAGCCGCCCGTGTTCACTCGGGCGGAAAAAAGTACGGATGGTTGCCCGGGCAACCACGGAGGAAATTTTTGATCAAACCGCAGCTCCCGCGCTGACTGCTCAAATACTGTTGCTGCCTTTCGTTCCTTCTGACTGGTCTTCGTTGGCATTCCGGCCCTGCCGGTCGTGGTTCTTCTCGGACTCTTTCAAGTGTTCGCTTTGGCCTTTCCCCTTCGGCTTATCCGGCAGCGGGTTGGTTTGCTTGCTCTTTCCCTGGTTGTGTCCCTTGGTCATGGTCGTGGCGTTTAGCTGAAAGCACGTCCTACGCGACTGGCCGGAAATGGTTTCGGGACGGTTGACTCCCGCCGGGAAAAGGAAAACCGTCCGCACTTTCGCGGACAGCCGCAAGCGGCTTCCGCGAAAATCGTTCGAATGCCGCCCCCTCGCTTACCGGGCGGGCGCCAACTGGCGACCCGAAAGTTCCTCGGCCCTCCGCACGGCCTCGTAGGCGTTGACCACGCCGCCCGTCTTGCTCAATTCCCCGAAGGCAATCGTACTTTCCTGCCCGGCTTCCTCCTCGCCCGGTTTGTTCACCCGTACCTCCCGGCGTTTGACGGTGGACTGCACGAGTACTTCCCGGATTTGCTCCGCCGAGAGGTTGGGGAAGTACGACATCAGCAGGGCGGCCACGCCGGAAGTGACGGGCGCGGCCATGCTGGTGCCGCTGTTGTCTTTGTAACCTTGGTTGGGCATGGTAGAATGCACGTCCACACCGGGCGCGAAAAGGTCCACCGTGTTCTTGCCGTAATTGGAAAAGTCAGCCGCCAGGTCGGTGCTGTCCTTCCAGGAGGCAGCCCCCACCTCGATCCAGTTCTTGAGGGCCCGGCTGGTGCTGCCGAATTTGACGGTGGGGAAGTTGCTGGCCGTATCGATGTTTTCCCCGTCGTTGCCGGCGGCGTGAACCAGCAGCACGCCCTTCGAGGTGGCGTAATTAACGGCCGCATCCACCAACTCCTTGTTGGGCGAATAGTCCTTCCCAAAACTCATATTGATGATTCGGGCTCCGTTGTCCACGGCGTAATAGATGGCATTGGCCACGTCCTTGTCGCGTTCGTCCCCGTTGGGTACCGCCCGCACGGCCATAATGCGCACGTTGTCGGCCACCCCCCGGATGCCGAGCGCGTTGGTCCGGTCGGCGGCGATGATGCCCGCTACGTGCGTGCCGTGCGAGGCGTCCGGCCCGGTCACGTCGTTGTTGCCGTAGTATTTTTCCTTGAGGTTGGCCGGGTTATCGCCCACGATGCCGCGCGGATCAAACGCCAGGTTGTAACCGTATTTCAATCCCTTGTCGAAGTATTCCTCAGTTTCCTTCAGGGATGCTTCGGTCATGTCGTTGGCCAGGGCGTACAGCAGGACCGACTGCGCGCGCTTGGTCTTTTCATCGGTCGCCCGCAAGGCCGCTATCTCGTCGGCGACGAGCGTGTCCTTGCCCAGGGCCGACTTGATCACCTCCCTGGCTTCTTCGTACACGGTCTTGAACGCACTGAAGCTGGTGGTCTGCTCCTGCAACTCCCGTACTTTCGTTTCCACCGTTGCCTTCACCTTCCGAAAATGGCCGTACTCGGCTTGTTCCTTCTTCTTCACCTTTGCCGGGACCACGCCTTCGTACTTCTTCCGGAGCCGCCCGTATTCGCGCGTCACTTCGTAGGTGTCCTGGTCTACGTTCCGGCCGTCTTTGCCCCCGATGAAATTCCAGCCGTGCACGTCGTCCACGTAACCATTCTTGTCGTCGTCCACGCCGTTGCCCGCCACCTCGTCCTCGTTCACCCACATGCGCGATTTGAGGTCTTCGTGCTCCTCATCCACGCCCCCGTCGATGACGGCGACCACCACCGTCTTGGACGGGCGGTCCTTGAGGAGTTGGTACGCTTTTTCGGTACTCACGCCCGGCACCTGATTTTCCGACCGGTCCAGGTTGAACCAGTTGGCCGGCGCTTTTTTGGTGGGGTTTCCCCGGAGGGAGTCTTCCGACGCGGATGGAGGGAGTTGGGCAACAACGAGGCTGACCGGAGCAAGGTGCACCGTGATCAGGAAGCCGGCCATTCCGATGCGCAGGGTGCTCGGATTAAATCTCATGCGGTGAATGGGTTGGTTCAAATGGTGGAAAACAAGCAAAAGAACCGGAAGTTAGGAATAAAAACGCAGAACTGGTCGGAGACGCTTGGTCGGCACCGCTCCGTGAATTCCATTTTTCGACGCCCTGCTGGCTCAGTCTGCCCCGTTCTTCCGTCTCCGCGGTAGTGGAAGAGGCGATGGGAAAGAAAGTTTTTAGAAGGAGGCGGATTGCTGATCCACCGCTCAAGAGG
>JACMKY010000591.1 GCA_014379925.1 Cytophagales bacterium
AAAAAGAACAAAATAAAATTTGGTAAATAATGGTCTATCAGAATACTCTTCCCAAAAGATTTCTTAACCAAAGTGTATCCTTGGTGTATCACCAGAAGCAGCAACCAGCACCACCCGCCACGTAGCTGAAGTATTGCGTGGGTCGTTAGGGCGCGGGTTGAAAATATGTATTTATTAAAATATCGGTATACAATGGCTTACGACTTACCACCCACGACTACTTATTCATCGTGATTCCGCGCCGCGCCTACCGCCAGCAAGTACACGAAAAAGGGCAGGAACGCGACCTTGTAGCGAGCCAGGGTGCCGAAGTTGGGGGTGGAAAAGGCCAGCGTTGTGGCCAGCAGCAGAATATACGCGCCGGCCGTGAACGCGGGCAGGAAGGAGAAAGGAGCTGGACCGAACGCCTGGCCCTTCCCAAAGCGGTACCCGGCAATGCCTGTCAACCCCAGTAAAAACAGATTTTCCGTCCCCGTTAGCCACTGCGGCAGCGTGCGTCCTTCCCAGACGAGCGGACGAAACAGACCCGACAGCAACGCCACGGGCAAATTCCGCAACAGGCTAACCGGATCGGGGGTCAGGTGGTTGAATTCGATCCGGTTTTCGGGAGCGGAAAGTGCGTAGATGGTATCGTGGTTCTGCACCAGCACCGCCAGGAAGTTGGCTAGGTGCAGGTTGTAATGCAGCAACGTACCAAGGCTGGCCAATCCGACGAAACCCAGCAGCCACACCCCGATCTTTGCCCACCGGCTTTCCACCCGCAGTCGGCGGCAAACGAGGATCGCTCCGCCGCCCGCCGCCGCGCAGGCAACGAACGCCACGAAATAGTGGTACTTCAGCTTCCAGAGTACGACCAGGGCGAGCCCGACCAGGAATCCCTGCCGGGGGTGCCAACTGCGGGGAGGTTTTTTCGCCTCCCCCACGCAGGTCAACCCCGCGGCCGTCAGTCCCCCGATCGCGCCCATCACCAGGCTTTCCTTCAACACGCCCGAACTCCAGAAAACCACCGACGGAAAAAACAGGAAACCCAGCGCCGCCGCCCGGTGCGTTCCCGGAAAGCGGAGCGCCAGCGCGTTCGCCGCCCGCCACAGTCCCCAGAAGCTGAACAGCGACAAGTACAGGCTTGCCAGCCAGTAGCTGTTGGCGGTGGCAACGTTGAGCAGGCTCAGCGTCTTAACGAAGAAAAAGGAACGGGACTCCGAACCGTAGACCAACGCGGCGGGCAGGCGGGCATCCGGAAAGCGGTCGAACAGCAGCACCCGCGCGTAGGCTTCCGGGGAATCCCCGGCCAAACGGGCCAGCAAGCGGGCGTCCGCAAAAAAGAGGAAGGTGTCGCTCGGATAGGGGTAGTAATGCGTGTACAACAGTCCCAAGGCGATGCCGGCCAGCAACTTGGCCGGTAGGGCGTAGAAAAACAGCTTCCGGAGGGGAGCCCGGGCGGAACGCTGGTAGAGGAGTCCTACCAAGGCCGCCAGCACGGTGAGGTGAACGAGGTAGGGAATCAACCGTGGTCGGGGATTTCGTCCGGCGGGCGGCCCGGGTCTTCGGCCCGCAGCAAAGACACGCCCACGTTGCATTGCAGGCAGCGCCGGGGGGTGCAGAAATGATGGTACCACGCCAGACTGGCCTGGGAGTCGAAAGCGTTCCGGATGGGCAGCCCCAACTCCCCCCACATGGCCGTCACGTGGTTGTGTTCGGCGGGCAACTGCTCCAGCCAGGCAATGGCCCTCTCCAGAAATCCCCGCCCGCCCTGCCGTTGGGCGTAGCCAACCAGCAGCGGCACCGCCGAATTGATGGCGATGTTTTCCACCGATGCCTTTCCCAGGGACGGCACGACCGTCGCGGCCGGTTTGCCCCACACGTAGTGCGTTTGCCAGTAGGCGGACTGCGGCACCCGCAGGGCGGCGTAGAGTTGCTTCGGCGATTCGCTTCCGGTCAGCAACGCCAGGAAGCTCGGCTCCCCCGCCAGCAGCCGGGCGAACTGGGCCAACCGCACCGTGGGGAAGTTGGCGGGCCGCAAACGCAGAAACTTCCACTCGTGCGCCGCCATCGGGTGCGGTTCCAATCCGTACTTGTGGCGCAGGAAAGCGTACTCGCGGCGCAGGGAAAGGGCGTAATCGTCGGGATTCTCCATGTCCAGCAGTCCCGCCTGCCCGAACAGCATCGCTTCCAGTTGCCGCGGCTGATCGCGGTGCTTGCGCAGGAGCCGCAGGGGCAGGGACTGGCTCAGCTTCAGGAAGGCGTCGCCGTTGAGCTTGAATCCGTAGTTGCGGGCCAGCAACTGGTACGCCGTTTCCTCCCAATCGCCGCCGTTGGCCCGCCACAGTTCCTCCACGCCTTCCGCCTTTTGTTGCAGCCGCTGCATCAGCACCCGGTCGAGCATCGAAAACCGGTCCAGCGGGCTCGAGCGGGCAAACTGCGAAGCGCAGGGAATGGGCGCCTGGTTGTGCAGCAGGTGCTGGTAGCGCGAAAGCAGGCGGGGCGGCGCGCGGCGTTGCAATTCCAGCGTCGGGATGAGCGTTCCGTCGGGGCGCCGGACGGGCTGGTCATCGTGCCAGACCACGTGCAGAATCACGTTGTCGTAGGCCGCGTCGTGCTGGTGGGCGTGGGCCTGCCAATCCGACGAGCGGAGGTGAATCTCCACGTTGCCCGCCCATTCCACGTCCCCCAGCCGCAGCCGCGCGCCCCCAAAGTCGGGACCGGCGTTGGTGTGCGGCCGCCCGGCGTGCAGCACCCGCAACAACTCGCCGCCTTCGGTCCGCAGATCCTGCCGGTCGAAGTACTGGAAACGCCAGAGAAAGTGAAGAAAGGATTCCTGCATCGTCAATGATCAGTGATCAGTGATCAATGGACAATTGATCACTGATACCCCTGAGCAAGTAAGGAAAGAATTGATTGTCGTCCAATACCCGACGGCAAATGGTACGTCTCCTACACCGCCGGGGCCGACCCGGGAACCCAACGCCCGTGCGGCGACTTCCGGTGGCCGAGGATGCGGCCCTTCGTCCGGAAGGCGGACGGAACGCCGGACTTCGGCCGACCCGTGCCCATCAACACGCCTATCCGTCGCCCCGCGGGCGAATCGTGATTCGTGGTGGTTGAAAATAAATGTTGTATTTTGCCCGGCCAATCCGGGTTGGCCGGCGTCACTTCGGGCAACCGCCACCCATCCCAACATCAACATGAAAAAGATCAACTTTGCTGGCTTTCTCAGCATCCTTTTGTCCCTTCTCACGGTGGTCGGGTGCCGGACGAAAAACAACGAGGTCCGGACCGACGGGACGCCCAACAGTGAGACCCTCACCCGGATCAATGATTCCATCCCCTTGCCCGAACATCCCCGGCCGGATTTTCAACGGCCGGATTGGGCCAACCTGAACGGCCAGTGGCAATTCGAGTTCGACTC
>JACMKY010000592.1 GCA_014379925.1 Cytophagales bacterium
CCCCCCGCCTACGCGGCCGGTGGCCCGGCGGAAGCGCTTACCTTCGGCAGCCGGGCCAACGACTTGTCGGCCAAATCCGAACTTTACGGCGAAGAGCGGGTCACGTTCCAGTTGCACCACCGATACATCATCACGCAGGTGAAGTCGGGAATGCTGGTCATTGACCAACAGGCAGCGCACGAACGGGTGCTGTACGAGAAATACCTGGCAGCCCTGGCCGAGAAGAACGGCACCGCCCAGCAGTTGCTGTTTCCGCAGACCCTCACCCTGAACGCGCCCGACTTCCAGTTGGTGATGGAGATGGAGGAGGAAATCCGCACCCTGGGATTTGTCTTCGACCTGCCGGCAAACCCGGTCGACCCGTCGGGTCGGCACACGCTGGTGGTGCACGGCATTCCCGCCGACGTGCCCGACGCCAGCGGGCAGGACCTGTTGGAAGGGTTGATCGAACAATTCAAGCGCCATCAGTCGGAATTACGGCTGGAGCGGCGCGACAACGTGGCCCGGTCGCTGGCCAAGCGCTCGGCCCTCAAACCCGGCGGGCGGCTTTCACTCACTGAGATGAACACCCTCATTGACCAGTTGTTCGCTTCGTCTAACCCGCACTACGCACCCAATGGCAATCCGACGCTGGTTACGATGAACCTGGACAAGATTGCGGGTCTTTTCAATAAAAAGTAAACCACGAACCGTAAGCCAGGAAAAGCGTTTATAACTTGTATGCAATTTAACCTCACGCCGGTAGTCAGAAATTTGTTGATTCTCAACATTGCGGTCTTTTTCTTGCAGAATATCTTTCCCCTCCTGGAAAACTACCTTGGACTGCGCTACGTGCGGGCGGAAACGTTCGCTCCGTACCAGTTCCTGACCTATATGTTCGCCCACGGCAGCGTCGGGCACTTGTTCGGCAACATGTTTGCCTTGTTCATGTTCGGTCCCTTGTTGGAGCAATCCTGGGGACCCAAGCGTTTCCTGATTTTCTACCTGTTGACCGGCGTGGGGGCGGGGGTGCTCTACGAAGGGATTAAATTTTACGAAATCCATCAATTGCAACAGGCTTTCGAATCGTTCGTGCAGAATCCGGTTCCGGAGCGGTTCTTCTCGTTCGTTAGCCAGAACCCCGGGCTGTACGTGGACGCGGAAGACCGCGGTTTTTCCGAGCAATTCGCGGATCACGCCACCGATCCGACGTACATCCGGGAGAGCATTGTCCGCGCGGGAAACCGCTTCTGGGCCTTCGCGAATGTACCCATGGTCGGGGCTTCCGGGGCGGTGTTCGGGCTGTTGATGGCCTTCGGCCTACTTTTTCCAAACACGGAATTATTTTTGTTGTTTATACCTTTTCCCATCAAGGCGAAGTACTTCGTAGGTCTGTACGGTGTCTATGAACTGTACGCCGGGATTCAGCGGGCACCCGGGGACAACGTAGCGCACTTCGCCCACCTCGGTGGCATGTTGTTCGCCTTCATCATCATCAAGTATTGGAATAGCCAACGGAACAACCTTTATTGAGATTACACTATGAACGGGATACTCGACGATTTCAAGAACGCTTTTCGCCGCAAAAACAACGGACTGATTCAAATCATCCTCCTCAATGTCAGCGTGTTTCTGGCGCTCATTGTGTTGAGGGTAGTGCTTACGCTGGCCGGTGCGTCGCTGGATGCTTCTACCGGCAAGCCGGTCATTTACGAATTCATCCTGGAACAACTGGTGCTGCCTTCGGCGCCGGACCGGCTTCTCTACAAACCCTGGACGCTGTTCACGTACTTCTTCAGTCACGAAGGCATTTTTCACCTTCTTTTCAACATGCTGTTCCTCTATTGGTTCGGCAAACTGATCGACGAATACCTGGGCAACCGGCGTTTGGTGAACCTGTACCTGCTGGGCGGCCTGATGGGAGGATTGCTCTACGTTGCGATGTATAACCTGCTGCCCTACTTCGCGGGTCAGGTAGACAGTTCTACGTTGATCGGCGCTTCGGGAGCGGTGTTTGCCGTGGTGGTTGGAGCGGCTACGCTGATGCCCAACTACACGTTCCACCTGCTGCTGCTCGGTCCGGTTCGCATCAAGTACATTGCCGCCTTCTACGTAGTCCTTTCCTTCGCCCAGTCCATTGGGGACAACGCGGGCGGGGCGATCGCCCACTTGGGCGGGGCCTTGCTGGGCTTCGTCTTCATCACCCAGTTGAGGAGAGGCAATGACCTGGGAAAGCCCCTGACGGTGATTTCCGAGTGGTTCGGCCGTCTGTTCCGCAAGAAGCCGGTGATGCGGGTGACTTATCAGAACAAGGCCAAAAGCACGTATTCGGGCTACGCTAACCCCAACCCGGGTTATAGCATTCCCAACCAGGACGAAATCGATAACATCCTGGACAAAATCTCCCGCTCCGGCTACGAAAGCCTTACCCGGGAGGAAAAGCAGAAACTCTTTCGCGCCAGCCAGCGAAAGGAGTAAACCGTGAAGTGATGCGGGTTGAGCAATGGTTGACAATCCCACTCGGTCGCCCACAACGCTTGCCATCGATAACTCATAACTCAACGGCGTCGGTCTGGGTCGCGTAGCCGTCCGGATTCACCATTCATCACTTTTCAATTCCCCTTCTTTTACCCACTCAATTCTCTTCCGGCAGTTGCCCGGTAAACGCAGTAAATAATCCGGATCGGACGGTGTTTACCTCTTTGCTTTCGGGGCATAAAGGGGCACGAAAAATACTGAAAAATCAGTACGGCATCCCTCGGTAACCGCTTGTACTTTTGGTACTTCTTTTTGGAGCCTAAGCACGGAAACGCTTCGCAGGCTGGTTTTTTTCGAAGCCCGGCTGTGAACGGAAAAGTGCGGTTGCAATCGCTGCCCCCGGCCGTTTGCCGACGACCACCCGCATCGAAACCACGCCGTCCGGGCGTTTTGTCCAAGACGGCGTGGTTTCAATGCGGGTGGCCGTGATCCCTTGAATATTGGGGAAAATAAACCAGGCTGTTTTGCCCACCCGTCTTTATTCCACAAGCGGACGGCTAACCGCCACTTACCTTTACATCCCGATCCTATGTCAAAGACCCGATTTCCGGCGGTTCTCCTGGCCGTCCTCTCCTTGACCACCAGTTGCATGAGCACTCGGCTGGTAGCCCACCACGACAGCGATAGCATTCAATCCAACCAGAAAACCAAGGTGACCTACCTGTGGGGCCTCCTGCAATCCAAGGACATCCCGGCCGGGTGCGAATCCAACAGCCTATGCAACGTGACCACCCAGACCAACTTTGGCTTCATCCTGGTTTCCGCCGTCACCCTCGGCGCCGTGGTCCCCCAAAAAGTGGTTTGGAATTGCTGTCCCACTCCGGAGGAAGAAGAAGTTCTCAAGTGATTACCCCAACGACCCGTAGCCATGGACTTGCCATTAGGAATCAAACCCCTGTCTTTGGGGCAGTGGACCAACGCCCATTCCAACTTTACCCAGCCCTTGCGGAAGGGAGCCTCGTTCGAACTAACCGTTTCCGACCCGGCGTTCAAGGCGAAGTATCCGACTTTCCAGGAAAAGTATAACCAGACCACCGAAAACATTCAGTGGTTGATCAAATTGGCCATCCAGGAGAAATGGCGGCTCCGGGCCATGGGCAGCGGTTGGTCGCTGAGCAAGATTGCCGTGTCGGAAGACGGCATCGTCAACACCAAGAAACTCCGCTTGAAGGCCCGGCTGACCGCGTCGCAGGTATCGCAGCCGTACCTCGACCAAGGCGGTGACCCCGATGACCTGCTCTTTGCGCAGTGCGGAAACACCATTATTTCAATCAACGATTTGCTGGAGAAGGAGCGGGAGCCTGCCAAGTCGTTGAAGGCGTCGGGCGGCAGCAACGGGCAAACCATCGTGGGGGCTTTTTCCTCGGGAACCCACGGGGCCGCCTTCAAGTTCGGGGCCCTGGCCGACTGCATCGTCGGATTGCACATCGTGGTGGGCCCGAACCGGCACGTCTGGTTGGAGAGGGACTCCCGCCCGGTCACCTCGGATGCCTTCCGGTCGTGGCTGAAGGCGGAGGTCATTCTCGACGATGACCTCTTTCATTCGGCACTGGTGAGTTTCGGCAGCTTCGGGTTCATCCACGGCGTACTGTTGGAGGTGGAACCCAAGTTTCTCCTGGAGCAGCAACTCAAAGTCGTACCGTACGACGCGGTGCTGGAAAAGGCCATCCGGTTCGGGGATTTTTCGGGACTGGCTCCCCAGTTCAAGTACCCCCCCGACGTCGTCAATGACCGCTTGTACCATTTCGAACTGGCCATCAACCCCCATCGCTTCGAGAAGAACGACGTGGAACGCGGCGCCTACCTGCGGGTGATGTACAAGCAGCCTTACCGTTCGGATTATACCCCAACCGAACCAAACGCCAACGGGCATACCTACGGGGACGACGTGGCCGGCCTGATTCAGCTGGCGCTGGACAAACTAGAGGCACTGCCCGGCAACCGGATCGAAATGGCATTGGTCCCGACAATGGTGAATACACTCTTCAAGGTGGCGTACGATCGCCCGGAAACGGCCATCGGCACCGTCGGGGAAACTTTTCGGAATACCGTTTTCCGCGGCAAGCTTTTCAGCGCGGCCTTCGCCTTCGACCGGATGGACATTCCCGCGGTCATTGACCTGATGCTGGACATCAACGGCCGGATTCCGTTCGCCGGGGTAATCGCCCTGCGGTTCGTGAAGGGCACCAAGGCCACGCTGGGCTTTACCCGGTTTGAACACACCTGCGTGTTGGAATTGGACGGGGTAGATGCTGCCATCAACCACGAATTCACCCGGGTTTTCACCGAGCGGATCGAGCGTGAAAACATCCGCTACGCCCTGCACTGGGGAAAAATCAACCTCGTGCTGAACGAAGAACGCGTTCGGAAAATCTACGGGGAGCCCGCCGTGGACGCCTGGCTCGGCCACCGGAAACAACTTTTGTCGGATGAAGCCCGGGAGGTGTTCAACAATGGATTCCTGGAGCAGTGCGGGTTGAACCAGTGGAAGGAAATTGTCGCGTAAATAGGCTGTCCAAGTGGATGCATAGGAATAATCAACTGACACTAAGCGCCATCCGACTTGAATAGCGCCATCCACCTAAAAACTTCTTTTCGGGAACGCCACTACGTTTCCAAAACAAATCTTGTCGGCCAGCGCATCCGCTTCCGCGGCGTTCCGGTAGGGATGGAAGCGGTCTTCGTGCAAAGCGCTTTTCAGGAATTTTTTTAGC
>JACMKY010000593.1 GCA_014379925.1 Cytophagales bacterium
ATTCACCAGGCTTTTCCAAACGTGATAATCATTGCCGTCAATGTCGATGATGAGGAAGTCCGGTTCGGCGGGTACCCCGTGGGCAGCAAAGAGGCTTTCGATGGTCTCCGCGTAAATGAACGCTTCGGCCGTCTGAACCCGCGAATCGCCTTGGTAGTTGGTCTTCAACTGGGTTGCCAATCGCGAATCCGCCTCAATGAGCAGGGCACTGAACCCGTGGTTGACAATCAGGTTTCGTACGTGGGAATTGTCCTTCCCGTTGCCAGCGCCGAACTCGATGCAGAAACGGGTGGCGGGTTTCACGATGCGGATGATGATCTCCTCAATGAGCCCTTCGTCCATTACTCCGTTGATTGGCGATATCTTCCGCTCAAAAGCGGAAAGAGGAAGGCGTTTGGGAACTAAGTGCTGGAACATGCGCGTACGAGGAACTGCTTCAACGCAATCTAGATAATCCATGAACATTCTGCACCTACTTTCCCAGGCCGAGGTAACGGGCGCCGAGACCTACGCCGCCACCCTGGCCAACGATCAGGTCCGGCAGGGTCACGCCGTTACCGTCGTATCGGATACGTTCCGCACGCCCACGCAAGCCACGTTCATTGCGCAGCCCATCAGCAACCGCCGCTACGGGCAACGCCTGCGAAACGTCCTTTTCCTGCGGAAGTTCATCCGCCAGAACCGGATCGACCTCGTGCACGCGCACTCGCGGGCAGCCAGTTGGGTGAGTTATTTCGCCCGGCTGGGCACGAACGTGCCACTGGTCGCGACCGTACACGGGCGGCAACACCTCCACGCTTCCGTCCGCTCACTGGACATCTACGGCGACCGGGTAATCACCGTCTGTGAAGACCTGAAAACCCACTTGGTGCGGGAAGTGAAGATGGACGCTGCCAAAGTGACCGTCATTCCCAACGGCGTGGATTTCTCGGCGATAAACCCGCGGACCGTTCCAAGCCGGATGGAAAATTCCGCGAATATCAACCGGGTACTATCCCTGGTGGGACGCACCTCCGGGCCAAAGGGCGAACGGACGGGTCAGGTTATCCGGCAGGCGTTGCGGCCGCTCCTGCAAACCTTTCCGGACCTGAACGTGCACGTTGTCGGCGGCGCGCCGGAAAAACTGGGACCGGCGGTGTTGGCGGAAATCGAATCGCTCAACCGGGATTTCGAAAACCGGATCCACTGTCCGGGCTTCATCACCCCCCTTCCCGCCCACCTGGCCGCTTCCGGCCTGATCGTGGCTTCGGGACGGGTGGCGATTGATGCGCTCTGGCTCGGGAAACCCCTGCTGGCCTTCGGCGAATCACAGTACCACGGCCTGGTTACGTCCGAAAACCTGGCGGCCGCGGTGGCCTCCAACTTCGGGGATGTTCTCCCCACCCTGCCCGTACCCGAACCGGACTATGCCCGGATCGGGCGCGATATCCACGGCTTTTTCACCGGGCGCCCACCTCTCTTTTCGGCCCGGAAAACGGTGGAACAGCGGTACGACATCCGAAAAGTAGCCGATGCGGTGATGGACGTCTACCACTCGGCCCGCTCTAAAAAGCAACGCGGCAGGTAGGTAGCTGGGAGCGAAGGGAAGACTTGGGAAAGAAAAGGAGGCTTCAACTGCGCTCAGCCTGACATAAACACAGCTGTTTGAATAAAGTCAGGCTGAGCGCAGTCGAAGCCCTTCGCTTGGGTAATCACTCCGGCTAGCAAATCTTCTACTTGCCTACCGCCAGCTCTCCACCACTTTCCGTACCTGCGCTACGTCAATGGCCCGGATGCAGGCGCAATCCCCGGTTTTGCGGCAATCGTCGCACGCTTTTTCCAGACACACGTACGTAGCCTTTTTTCCGACGGGTGCCCAGCGGCCCGGGTGCAGGGGACGGATGGGCGGGTAAATGCCCAGGGCAAACTTGCCCAGCGCCGCCGCAATGTGCAGCGGACCGGTGCTGCCGGCCACCAATCCATCGGCGGCGGCGATTAGTCCCATCAACTCGCCGAGGGAGAATTGGCCGGTCAGGTCCGTGACGAGGGGGTGCCGGAGCAGTTCGGGTTTTTGTTGCCGGATGAGTTCGCCTTCGGCGGTCGTTCCCGTGATCAGGACCTGAAAGTCGGGAGAAAGGGCCTCGGCCAGCGCGTAATACTTCTCCAGCGGCCATTCGCGCGCGCTGCCCTTCGACTTGGGGTGCAAAATCAGGTGGAAACGGTTGGGCTTCAACACGTCCGGACGGGAGAAAACGGGGATTTTGGTCAGTCCGTACCAATCCGCCAGTTGCTCCGTGCCGCCGTAGAACGACAAACCCAGCGGTTTCAGCAACTGTACATTTAGCTCGGCTTCGTGCCGATGGGCGTGGCGTCGGCTCAGGTTTACCAATCGGTTTGCGTACCGCCAATGAAACCAGCGGTGGCTCGTGCCGACCCGGACCGGAATGCCCACCCGCGCGGCCAATTCCGCCAACGGCCGGTCGGGAAACACGAACACGATCGCCCCGGCCCCAACGTCCCGGAGCAGTGCCGGGTGGGTCAGCAGGGCCTCCCGGTCCAGGAATTCGTCGACGTGGACGCAGGCTTCGATCAGCGGGCGGGTGTAGGCTTTGCCGATGAAGTAGACCCGGGTGGCGGGCGCGTGCTGCTTGATGAAGCCGGCCATCGGCAGCGTCAGAATCACGTCGCCGAGGTTGTCGGTGCGGCTGAGGATGATTCTGGGGGGAAAGGCGGGCGTCAAGGTCTATTCTCTTTCTCCTGATCGTACATTTCCTGCAACTTCGCGTACTTGACCACCGGATAGAAAGCGGAAAACAGCGCCCACAGAAACCCTTGGTAACCATCCAGGATACTGCCTTTAAATAAGTAAATGCCAAAAAAGCGGATGGGAAGTCTTACGAAGATGTGGATCTTGGCGCTTTTTTTACCCCGCTCATGCAGCTCAGCCGCCCCGGCACTGGTGTAGGCGTTGAAGCGATCAAGGTATTCTTTGATGCTCTCGTAGCTGTAGTGCAGCATGTGGTTTTTGAGCGTAATGGTTTTGCCTTCGAGTTCGATTCCTTCGTGCACTCGGTTGTCGTTAAAATTACCGTAACGTCGGTTGAAAAGGCGCAGAACGGGTGACTTGTATTGGCCGCCAAACCGGAGAAGCTTGCCCAAAAAAACCAGTGAACGGGGCAACAGAAAGCCTTTTACCGTCGGTTCGATCCGAAAATACTGCTGGATTTCCTCCCGCAGTTCATCCACGATCACTTCGTCGGCA
>JACMKY010000594.1 GCA_014379925.1 Cytophagales bacterium
CGTAGCCTTCGAGCAATGCCTTGAATTCGGGCGAAAGATCGGCTTCGTAGCGGGCTTCGGCCAGTTCGCGGCAGCGCAGCAGTTGCACCACGTAATCGGCCGCCGCGCCGGACTTTCCCTTCAGACGTCCCAGCATCGCCTTGCCGGCCAGCAGCGGCAGTTGGATGGTCTGGAAATCGTCTTCGGCGTGCGCCCAGGCCAGTCCGTAGGCAACCTCCGGATCGGTCTTGGCAAAGATGTGCGGCACGCCCCACGCATCGCGGGCAATGGTGACGGCCCCGGGATCGATGCGGCGGGTTGTGTCCAGTTGCGCGTAGCCGACCAGACCGAAAAGAAGGGTTAAAACAACCAGGCAGGCATTTCTCCGCATGACAGTAGACGGCAGATTTTCTGGTAAACCCGCAACGAGCGTTTTGGTTTTTGTTTGTCAATGGACTGGTAACAAAAAAAGATTCCATCGCTTGTTCTGCAAACCAATGAATGAACTTCAGTAGATAAGAGAGATGGAATCTTTGAGTTGCTCGTTTAAATGCCGGAGAATGCAAGAAGCGTCGGTCAAGCTACGTGCTCAAGCGGTTTCACCCAACGATTGGTCGCTGCTGCCTGACTACTTCGCTGCGGCCGTCAGCGGAACGGCAATTGCAGGAAAGCAGCCAGTTCCATCAACCAGGCAACGCCCAGGTGAAGGGCCACGCCGCCCCAGATGTTGCGGCTGTACAAGGCGATCACGCCCAGGATGTAGCCGCCGAAGACCGAGCCGATGGTTTCGCCGAGGGGTTTTCCGAAGTGCAAAAAGGCGTAGGTCACCGTCATGGGAAGCACGGCCCGGTTGCCCAGCACCTGCGCCAGTCCGATCACCAGCAAGCCCCGGAAAAGCAGTTCGGTCGCCACGAAGTCCCAGCCGTAGGCCAGCTCAAACCCCAGGGCGTTGACCCAGGGGGGCGTAGCCAGGTAAGGGTCCGCCGCCGTGGGTTGGTAGGACGGGTAGGTCAGCAGGAAATCCGGCTGAAAGGAGGCCCAGGCAACCAGGGGCACCATGCCCAGCAGCATTCCCGCGTACGGCCGCAGGTTCACCCCGCGGGTCGTCAGTCCGTAGAAGCTCTCCGGCCGGTGGCCGGACCAGCGGTAAAGGAGCGCGCAAGGCAGCAGGATGGTAAGCAGGCTGTTGAGTTGGCCCAGGCACTTGACCGCGTAGGGTTGCACTTCCGCCGCAAACAGCCGGTCGGCCACCCAGCGGTGGTAGTAAAATCCGCCGTCCACGGCCAGCATCCCCATCCCGGCTAGACTGAGCAGCCAGAAGCGCCGTTGCCGCAGTGCAGTGCCGACCTGGCCGAACCACGCCTGGGCCAACACGGTAAAGTAATAAGCGACGCCGTAGAGGAGGAAATACCACAGCATGCGGATTTCCCGTCCCCGGTAAGCGTCGATTACGCTGTCTTCGAAGTCGAAGCGGTAGTTGGCGGCGATGGTGACGGCCAGAAAAACAGCCACCGTTCCGTAAAGCCCCGGGTGAAAATCCGTGCTGACGTGCTCCCGGAGGGAAACCAACAATTTTCTCATCCGGTTGTCAATGATCACTTGTCATGGTGAGCGATAGTGAGCGCAGTCGAACTACGAACCACAGTTATCAATTTCCCCCGAAGGGATCAATTGATCATTGTCTACACCCGCACCAGGTTCACGTTCGTAGCCGGCCGGATCACGAGCGGGACCTTTTCGATTTCCACGGTGCTGGTATCCAAGCCGTACGCCGCATCC
The DNA here is from genome assembly GCA_014379925.1 of Cytophagales bacterium. Taxonomy (GTDB): domain Bacteria; phylum Bacteroidota; class Bacteroidia; order Cytophagales; family ES-bin-26; genus ES-bin-26. The sequence continues at coordinate 1,759 of JACMKY010000594.1, forward strand.
TGGGCTTCGGTAAACCGGTTGATGAAAAAGTAGATGTCCATCGTCAGGCGTTCGCCCAGCGGAAGTTCGTTTTCGTAGGAAAGGAACCGCTCGAGCAGGATGAAGCGGAAATCGCCGATCACGTTGAGTTTATTGAGCGACTCGTAGCGGCTGGTGATGTCTACTTCCCCCTTCAACACCATTTCCTCGATCACCTTCCTCAGGAAGAGACTGATGCGCTGTTCCACCCGGAAGCCGAGCCGGAACGTGACCAGCACCAGGTCCTCCTTTTCCAGTACTTTCACGAAGTATTCGGTGGTGTAGGGCTCGTCGAGGATGTCGATGTGAACGAACCAGTACACGTCCGCCCGCTTGGGCCGCTTCTGAAAGATGGAATACATGATCTTCGATTCGATTTCGCTGGGTGGGCTGGTGTTGCTGATGAAGATCAGGTGCGTGGCGTATTTGGGGATGGTGATGTCCTTGCTGAGTTCCTTCAGCGGTTCTACGTAGTTCTTGAGCGGTACGTGCTCGGTGAGCCGCTCCGTAATCTGGCTGGCCCGCCGCCAAACGTACATCACGGCGGCCAGCGTGGCCCCGATCAGCAACGACACCCAGCCGCCTTCGGGAAATTTGAGCAGGTTGGCCACCAGAAAGGAAAACTCAATGACCAGGTACACCACCAGCACCGTGGCCACCACCCAACGGGCGTAGTGCCGGGTGTAGAGGTAGAACGCCAGCAGGAGGGTGGTCATGACCATGGTCAGGGTGATGGCCAGCCCGTAGGCCGCCTCCATGTTCGAAGATTCCTTGAAATACAACACGATGCCCACGCACCCCACCCACAGCAGCAGGTTGATGCTGGGCACGTACAACTGGCCCCTTACGTCGGTGGGGTAGAGAATCCGGACTTTCGGCCAGAAGTTGAGCCGCATCGCCTCGCTGATGAGGGTGAACGAGCCGCTGATGAGGGCCTGGCTGGCGATGATGGCGGCCAGGGTGGCAATGCCGATGCCGTAGATCAGGAACCAATCCGGCATCAGGGCGAAGAACGGGTTTTTTTCGAGCTTTTCTCCCAGGTGCTCGACCAGCCAGGCCCCTTGTCCGAGGTAATTCAGCAGGAGGCAAAGCTTGACAAAAATCCAACTGACCCGGATGTTGCCCCGTCCGCAGTGGCCCAGGTCGGAATAGAGGGCTTCGGCACCGGTGGTGCACAGAAATACCCCGCCCAGCAGCCAGAACCCACCCGGATACAGCACCAGCAGGCGGTAGGCGTAGTACGGATTGAGGACTTTCAGCACCGATGGCTCGCGCAGGACGAACAGCAAGCCCAACGTACCCAGCATCCCGAACCAGAGGACCATCAACGGCCCGAAGGCTTTGCCGACCACGCTGGTGCCCAGCACTTGCAGGAGAAACAGGAAGGTGAGGATGCCGATGACGATGGGAATGGTGGGGATGTCGGGATAAAGGAGGCGCAGTCCTTCCACGGCGGAAGCCACCGAAATGGGCGGCGTGATGATGCCGTCGGCCAGCAGCGCGCTGCCGCCGATAATGGCGGGCACCACCAGCCAACCCGCGTAACGCCGGACCAGCGCAAAGAGGGCGAAAATGCCGCCTTCGCCGTGGTTGTCGGCCCGGAGCGTCAGAATGACGTACTTGAGGGTGGTTTGCAGCGTCAGGGTCCAGAACACGCAGGAGAGCCCGCCGTAGACCACCTCCGCGTCGATCGTCTTCCCCTCGCCGATGATGGCCTTCATCACGTACAGGGGCGAGGTGCCGATGTCGCCGTAAATGATGCCCAGGGCCACGAGCAGGCCCGCCGTGGTGGCCTGGTCGCGCTGACTTGAATGTTTCTCTTCCATTACGCGGGTTTTAGGCTTGCCAACCCGTTCGGTACGGCCGCCGCACCGGACGGGTTGGTTTCAACGTCCGTTCGGCGTCGAACTGGTCGCGACAAATATATACACCGCGAACTCAATAATGCTACTGCCGACCGCTTGATTACGGTTGAGGAAGAATAGTAAGCAGATTCCAAAGGGGAAGCCGGCGGAAACACCCGCCATCCTTTTTAACGGATGACTGCTTAACCGCCGGCTTCCTTTTCAAATCCGCCCGACATCCGAAATCAAAGGTTATCTTTGCGGCTGCCATGGCCGACATTTCCTCCTTCGAAGACTTTGCCCTCAACCGCCAACTGCTCAACGCGGTGGCCGACGCCGGCTACGAAACGCCCACGGCCATTCAGCAGCAGTCCATTCCCCTCATTCTGGCGGGCCACGACGTGCTGGGAATCGCCCAGACGGGCACTGGCAAAACCGCCGCCTACCTGCTGCCCATTCTGATGAAGGTCAAATACGCGCAGGGCCAGCATCCCCGCGCGCTCATCCTCGCTCCCACCCGCGAATTGGCCATGCAGATCGACGAAAGCATCACCGCCCTGGCCAGGCATACCGACCTGCGGCACGCGGTCGTTTACGGGGGCCTCGGTCCCAAAACGCAGATCGAGCGCATCCAGCGGGGCATTGACATTCTGGTGGCCACGCCGGGCCGCCTGTTGGACATCTACCGGAAGGGCGAACTGGTGCTGAAGGAGCTCAAGACGCTGGTGCTCGACGAGGCCGACAAGATGATGGACATGGGCTTCATGCCGCAGATCCGCCGAATGCTCGAAATTATTCCCCGCAAACGCCAGAATTTGCTGTTCTCGGCCACCATGCCCGACCGGGTGATTCGGTTGTCGGAGGAGTTCCTGGAATTTCCGTTGCGGGTGGAAGTGGCCCCGCAATCATCGACGGCGGTAATGGTGAACCAAGTGCTCTACGAGGTGCCTAACTTCAAAACCAAGATCAACCTGCTGTCCATGCTGCTGCAGGACGAAGCCGTCTTTCAACGGGTGATTGTTTTCACGCGCACTAGGGAGATCGCCAACAACATCTTCAAGTTTCTGGCCCGCAAGGTGGTGTCCGAAGAAAGCATCCGCGTCATTCACGCCAACAAGGGGCAGAACACGCGCATCAACGCGATGGAAGCCTTTAAGGAGGGAAACGTGCGCGTGCTGGTGGCCACCGACGTGGCCGCGCGGGGCATCGACGTGAGCTTGGTGAGCCACGTGGTCAACTTCGACGTGCCCCTCATCTACGAGGATTACGTACACCGCATCGGGCGAACGGGCCGGGCCAATCACACTGGCGAAGCCGTTACCTTCGTTACCGAGGCGGAAGCCTACCACGTGGAGAAGATCGAGAAAATCATTCGGATGACCATTCCCCGGCAACCCCTGCCGCCGGAACTGCCCGTGGAGAAAACCACCTTCACTGAATCGCAGGAGATGGCCCGCACCATTGACGAACAACGCCGGAAAGACGATCCGACCTTTCAAGGCGCTTTCCACGAAAAGAAAAATCCACTCAAGCAGGCCAAGCCAACCGGCAATGGCCGAAAGCCGCCGCCCGGAGGCGCGCGGCGGCCAACGGGAGGCAAACCCGATGCCCGGAAAACCACGGGCCACGCCCGAAGCCGAAAACGGTGAGGAGAAGGTGACTGGGCGACCCCGTCTGGGCGACCCCGTCTAGGCGACCCCGTCTAGGCGACCCCGTCTGGGCGACCCCGTCCGGGCCGGGATTTTTCGGATTACTTGACCAAAAAACGAGGGTTACGGGAAGTCTACCCATCTTTCTGCTAGCTGAAAATAAACTACTTGGATGGCTATCCATCGAAACAGGATGCTTATGCTGTTCATCATCGGTTCAGGTGGTAAGTTGTCATAGTGAGCGAAGCCGAACCACAGCGGATAGTGACGAACGCCCCCGAAACAACTATCCACTGTCAACTATTCACTGTCAACTATTCACTGCCCATGGGTTTCGAGATTGGGATTTTTGTTCGCGTGTCGCTGTTGTTCGGCAGCCTGACGGGGGCGGCGTATTGCGTACTCCACGCCCCGGTTACTTACTTCATTCTGGTTGGCGTCGGGGTGGTGATGCAGGTATCCGAACTGATCCGGTACGTATCCAAAACCAATACCGAACTGGCCCAATTCGTGTTGGCCGTGCGCTACCGGGATTTTTCGCAGCACTTCAACGAACGCGACGCGCCGACTTCGGTCAAGCAGTTGCGCCGGGCCTTCAACGAAATTAACACTACCTTCAAGAGGCTCAGCAACGAGAAGGAGGCGCAGTACCAGTACCTGCAGACCATCCTGGAACTGGTCGACACGGGCATCCTCTCCTACAACGCCCAGGGGGAAGTGGAGTGGATGAACGAATCGCTCAAGAAGATGCTCAACCTGCCTTACCTCCGCAACATCCACGCGCTGGTTCGTCGCGACCCGGGGCTCCACCAGGTCGTTACGCAGTTGAAGACGGGCGAGAGCACCCTGACCCAACTCCATCTCGGCAAAACGCCCACGCGGGTGCTGCTGTCGGCCACGGCTTTCCGCGTGGACGGCCGGCTCTCTACGCTGGTGGCCTTCCAGAACGTGAACGTGGCGGTGGCGGAAACGGAAACGGAAGCCTGGCAGAAGCTGCTCCGCGTGATGACCCACGAAATCATGAACTCGGTGGCACCCATCACTTCGCTGGCCGATACGCTGAAGAAGCGCCTCCAATTCGCCGCCACCCCCCTTGCCCACGGGCAATCGCCGGCCGGAGTGGCGGACGCCGAACTGCTGGAAGACGTAGCCATGGGCGTGGACGTGATCCGCAACCGGAGCGAAGGGTTGCTGAAATTCGCCGAAACCTACCGCAACCTGAGCAAGATTGCCACGCCGACCTTCAGCACCGTGCCCGTGCGCGATCTCTTCGAAGGCATCCGTCAACTGATGCAGTACGGACTGCAACAGAAGGGCATTACCCTGGAGGTACTCATCAAGGAACCCAAGCTCACCCTGGAAGCGGATCCCCACCTGATCGAACAGGTGCTCATCAACCTGGTACTCAACGCCGCGGAAGCCGTCAAGGAGCGCGCCCAGCCGCGCATCCAGCTGTCGGCTTTTCCGGGCGACAACGACCGCACCGCCCTCGAAGTGACCGACAATGGCATCGGCATCCCGCCCGAGGTGGTCGCCAACATCTTCGTTCCCTTCTTCACCACCAAGAAAAACGGTTCCGGCATCGGCCTCAGCCTCTCCAAGCAGATCATGCAACTCCACAAGGGCAGCATCCGCGTGCACTCCGCCGAAGGAGAGGGCAGCGTGTTTCACTTGCAGTTTTGAGTCCGGATACGGGCCGTTTTATCCCCCGGCCGTTCAGCGGAAAAAACAAACGCGCCGGAACTGCCAACCCCCGGCGCGTTCATCGTTCGTCATTTTCCCTTGACGGATTCCCCCAACCAAGCGTACCGGCCCTATCCGGGCTGCTTGCTATCGCCCTCTTTGGGCTCAATAGTGCCCTTTCGGATCTGTTCGGCGGTGGGTTCCCCGCTTTCGCGGGCTTCCTGCGGGGTATCCGTTTCGGGCTGGTTGGTATCGTAGGTGGTAGCCTTGCCGGGCTTAGTGGATTTATAAGTCCGGTGATCGACCGTTTTTTTCGTC
>JACMKY010000080.1 GCA_014379925.1 Cytophagales bacterium
CAGGCTTGATTTTGATCTAAGCCAGAATGCCTTGGTCGCCTGTAACAAGCGCTTGAAGATTAGGCGTATTGATATAACAGAAAAAGAGGGCGGCGGTCTTTGTAATGTGTACCTGAAGCAAAATCACGAAGGAAGTTATGTGGTTTATTTAAACCGCGAGAACCAGGGTTACGACGGCAGCTGTGCGTATCCGATCAGGTTTAAGCCAAATAAAGAATACATAATTTCGTCCGTTTCAGGCGATAGTAGTTTAGAAATGAGTGTCTTCACCAACCGTGAAGGCCGGATAGATTCGGTAAGCAACCAGCTCGGTTGTTTAAAGGAAGATTAGAAACAAAACCCCGTGAACGGTGGGGTTTTGTGCTTCTTGCGTGGCCGGTGCCCTTACTCACCCCGGTTACGGCCGGGGAACGTAGAAGAGGTAGGTTGCCTGGTAAGGGATGCGTGCCCGTTTGCCCAAGGTCGCCCCGGTTGCCTTTCGGGAATCGGGCGCCCGACCGCCCAACGTCTTCAGGCGCTGCACCCGGGTCACGCGGCCAAAAATCCCTTCTCCGGCGTTGGACCGGCTAGCCAGCAGCAGCCAGGGAATGTCCCGCCGGGGGTTGGGAGCGGCGACCTGGGCCTGGAGCCGGCCCACCACCGTGCTCCCGTCGTTGGATTCCCAGGTCGGTCCGGCGTAGTGGGTCCCCACCGCGAAACCGTCCGCGCCGTAGAGCGTGGCTTGCGGAGCCACGAACGCCCATTCGAACCGGGTGGTGTCGGCGGCCGTGCGTCTTACCTCGTAGATCTGCACACCCGTCGCCGAAAGGGAAGCAATCAGCACCTCCCCGTCCGGGGCGCGCAGGGAATCGGGTATGGCATAGCGCGGACGGATCGTGGGCTCGGCACTCCCATCTTCCGGCCAGTCCCCGTCCTTCGGCCACGTGTCCGGGTCGTCTTTGCTGCAGGAAACCAGGACGGCGAGCAGCCACACCAGGAGCCCGGCGGTGCGGCCCACCCGGAAAAAAAGCGTTGACCGAAGAGAACTTACTTTTTTCACGGGTGGGATTTGGTTGGGCTGAAAAACCTTATTCAATGTCCGCATAGCCCGGGTAGGTGCGCAGGGGTTGGGCAATCACCGGACAATTGATGATCAGGTTGGTGGGTTTGAGGCCGGCCACGAAACCGTTTGGCTCGCCGGAATTTCCCGCGAAGCTGGTCACCAACCCGGCCTCCACCAGTGCCTGAAGGTCCTCGAAGCCGGTGATCCGCCGCCGCTTGCCGGCGGCAATTGCCTCTTCGGTCCACGCACTGACGTGGGCATCCCACATCGGACTGTAATTATTGCCGAACTGCTTGCTGTTGTCCGGGTCGAGGGGGAATACGTTGATCGGGTCCCGGTCGCCGTCCACAATGGTGGAGTTGAGACCCTGGCGCTGCGGGTTGTCCGCGCCGGTTTCTCCGTTGGATGCCGGCGAGAAACCCAGCAGGGCGGAGGCGTCAAATTCCGTGCTCTGGCCGAAGGTCGGCAGGTTGGCCAGCCGCGGGGCGTACACGCCCAGTTCGATGGTGGCCGCCACCGGGTCGGAAGAATCGGTCACCAGGTGAAAGTAAAACTGGTCTCCCCCCTGGAAGCCGTCCAGGATCTGGAGGGTGATGGTCCCCTTCCGGTAGTCAATGGCTACGGCCCGGTCGTGCATACCGGTACTGTTGGCCACAATCTGGGCGTTGAGCACCGAGCCACTCGGCAACACCACCAGCGGGGAATACGCGTCGTCCGCCACCGCACCCGGCTGGGCAACGGAGGGAGGAAACGTGGCCGCGATGCCCGCCACCAGGGTTCGTTGCGGGCTGAAATCCACGTCTCCCTTGAATTGAAGGTATCCCCTCGTCAGCGTTACTTCCTGGCTTCCTTCGGTGTCGCGACCAAACACCAGTTTGGGCGCGTAATTGATGCCCAGCAATTTGGCCACGTAGAAATTGGCCGCTTCCGTCACGATGTAATACGTAGGCCGGCCACTGGGTCCGATTCCCTTGTACAAGGGCAGGGTAGCGGTCCGCTTCTCAAAATCAATGGCCAGGGTACCGGGGAAAAATACGTTCTGTTCGCGGGTGAACCGGGTCCGGCGGGCATTGGCCAGGCTTTCCCGGCTGGTGCCCGCTTCCTTGGCGGCGGTTTCCATCAGGTCTTCGGCTTCCCGCAAGGCGATGGTTTCATCGAGTGATGGACGAACCGATTGGGGCGCGGTTTTCTCCCCAATGATCTCTTCTTTGCAAGCGGTTAAGCTCAGGCTGGCGATGCCGACGGCGAGGCCCCATTTGGACAGGTTGTTCATGCGGGTTTTCATTGAGGGTTTGGATAGAAATTGATTGAAGAATGCGTTGCTTACGGGTGAATGCTGGAACCGATTGTTTTCGTTGGGTACGCGTTTAATCCCACCACTCATCCGTATTTAAGCCTAACAAGCCAAGTTCTGTACCAAACGCCGCCGTTGCAATGAATGAATAAAAAATTGGAAACAACCCATTGAAAATCAATGCTCTATTTTAGAGATGGCGAACTGGTCGCCGACGGCGGGTCTCCGGGATGCCGGACTTATCCGAAGAAAGGGCTCCGAAATACCGGAGGTTGTGGGCTCGACGGACTTATTTTCCTACCTTCCATCCGCTTCCCGTTCCTTGAACCTACCCGATGAAATATCCTTCGCTCACCTTTCGTCACGCGTGCTGGTACGCGGTTTGGTCCGTATTGCTGGTGGGCGCCCAAACGCCAACCGACAGCCTGAAAAGCCGGCTCGACCAAAGCAAGCCCGACACCAACCGGGTCAACCTGCTTGACCAACTGCTCGCCCGGCAACTGAGCGGACTTTCGCCGGAGGAAGTCAACCGACGGGCCGGGGAGATCATTCGCCTAAGCCAGCAGTTGGCCTATCCCAAAGGCGTGGTCACGGCCATCCGCCGGCAGGCCGAAAGCTACCAGAACAAAGGTCGGTTGGAGGAAGCCAAAAAATGCTACGAACGGGCCTTGGCGGTTGCCCAACGCGCCAAAGACCCGGGGTTGGCCGCCACCTGCCAAAACGACCTGGGCATCTTTTACGCCCGGCAAAACCGCTACGCTGAGGCGATGCGCCACTTCACCCGTTCGGCCCGGCTGGCCGAGCAAACGGGGGATGTGGACCGGCTTTTTTCCCTCTACATCAACCTGGCCAACATCAGTTTCTACCAGGACCTTTACCAGGAAGCGCTGGCCTACGGCGAACGGGCCGAAAAAATTTTGGGTCCCCAAAGACCCGAAAAGCTTTTTATTGTCTGGGAGATCATGGCCCGCAGTTACCTGAATTGGGCCGCCGAGGTGAGCAACCCCGCCAACCGGAAGGCGTACCTGGAAAAGGGGTACTATTACGCCCGGAAAGGGGTGGCCATCGCCGAAGCCAGTCAACAACCCGTTTACGCCGCGGCTTACCACATCCACCTGGGAATTTATTACCACCTGGCCAAACGCGACCCGCGCCGGGCGTTGGCTCATTTCAATAAAAGCCTGGACTACGCCCAGCGGGCGGACTGGCAGATGGGCGTGGCCGACGCCAACCAGCAAATGGCGCGGGTCTACCGCGACAACCGGGAGTTTGGCCGGGCGCTGACGCTGGCCCTGAAAGCCTTGGCTACTGCCCGTACGTACCGGGAGGCCCGGGTAGCCGCCGATATTCAAAAAGAACTGGGCGAGATTTACGCCGGGTTGGACAAGTATCCGGAAGCCTACCGGCACTACCGGACCGGAACCATGGTGCTGGACACGTTGGCCAGGGAGGAACGCGAAAAACAAGTATTCAACCTGCAGGTTCAGTTCGATTCGGAGCGAAAAGGGTTTGAAATCGAAAGGCTCCAACAAAGGAACCAACTCCAGGAAGCCAAGGCGGCGATGCAGGTCCTCATTCGGAACGGCTCGATAGCTGGCCTGCTGGGGGTATCGTTGCTGCTGGGGCTGCTCTACAACCGCTTCCGGCTCAAACAGCGCGCCAACCGCGAACTGGAAATCAAGCAAACGGAGATCAACCAACGCAACCGCCAACTGCAAAACTCGGTGGAAGAAAAAGACACGCTGCTCAAGGAAATTCACCACCGCGTGAAGAACAACCTGCAGTTGATTTCCAGCTTGCTCAGCCTGCAGCAACAAGCCAACCAGGACGAGGTAGTGGCCGGCGCCATCCGCGAGAGCCAGAGCCGGGTGAAGTCCATTGCCCTCATCCACGAAAAACTTTACCATTCGGAAACCCTGGCCAAGATTGATTTTCACGGCTACCTCCGGGATTTGATGGAACACCTGGTGGGTTCTTTCCGGGCGCGGAATCAGCACATTAGCTACTCCATCGGGGGTGAAAACGCCCTCTTCGACATCGACACCGCGGTGCGGCTGGGTTTGGCCGTCAATGAATTGGTGGTCAATGCGCTCAAGCACGCTTTCCCGGATGCCCGGAACGGAGAAATCCGCATCCACCTCACCCGGCAAGGCCCCCACCAGTACCAGCTTTCCGTGGCCGATTCGGGAGTGGGCCTGCCCCCCCCGACGGAAGCGCAACCCACCGGCGCCCTGGGCCTGCGGCTGGTCGGCACCATTGCCCGCCAACTCAACGGGCAGCTCCGCGTCGAGCGTACCGAAAACCCGACCGGCTCGGCCTTCCACCTCCAATTCCGGGAACCCCTGGAAGCAGTGGCGTGAGCCAGCTCCCCGCCAGCGACCCCAATCCGAACCGCTTTCCCCGTCCGACTATGCGACCAACCAAGAACATTCTGGTGGTGGAAGACGACCTGATCGTAGCCCAGGACCTGAAGGGAACGCTCGAAAACCTGGGCTACGCCGTGCCCGATACGAGCCGGAACGTGGACGAAGCCCTGCAAACGCTGGCCGAGTACCCCGTCGATCTGGTGCTGCTCGACATCACCATGCCCGGCAGCCGCAACGGCATCGACCTGGCCAACCTACTGAACGAGCGGGGGGTTCCCTTCGTCTTCCTCACCGCCCATTCCGACGCCCGGACCCTGGAGCGGGCCAAGGCCACCCGGCCCTACGGCTACCTGGTCAAACCCTTCCACAACGCCGACATCGGACCCAACGTGGAAATTGCGCTCTACCGGCACGCCAACGAGCAGCTGGAAAAGAAACTGGCCGTCGAGCGGATTGAGAAGGAGCAGGCGCTGGCCCAACTGCGGCTGCGGTTCGTGGAAGAAGAGCGGGAACTCCTCTTCGAGCTGAGCAACGCCATCGCCACGGTACGGGAAACCAAAGACCTGCTGCCGGTGCTGCGCGAAAAGCTCCAACCCATTTTCCGGTTCTCGGAGGCGGTCATTGCCGTACGGACGGACGACCGGCACTACCAGTACAAGGTCTGGTTGCCCAGCCAGGAAGCCAGCCACCTGGGCGGCCCTCCGCTGGGCGGCATTCCGCATCCCCGCTACCTGGGCCCGGAGGCGATGCAGGCGGAAGACGGTTTCGGCGCGTGGTTGTCCGGATCCGCCCGGGTTTTCCGGCTGGAGGCCGGGAGTACTTCCCGGCCGGATGGCCCGCACGAACGAATGATGATTGACCTTGGGCGAACGGAGGCCCTGGGAAGCCCGCTTTGCAACCAGGGAGAACCTTTCGGCTTCCTGTGGTTCTGCTACCCGCCCGCCACCCTGCCCCCCGAAAAAATGCCCCTCTTCCAGGCCGTGGCCGACCAACTGTCGGTGGCCATGCGCAACGTATTGGCCTACGAAGAGATTTCCCGGCGCGAAAAGGAGAAAACCTTGTTGCTGGAAATCAGCGAAGCCTTGTCAAACATCCGGGAGAAACGCGCGCTGGTCGGGGTGCTGGACGCCTGCGTTCCCCCGCTGTTGGGGGGTGCCGGTCAAAAATCCGGACTCTTCGTCCTCGATGCCGACGGGCGGCACCACAGCGATTGGATGGTGGCCTTCACGGACGGCTCCCACGCAATTAACCAGCAGCTGGCGCAACGGTTACCCGAGAAATTCCGGCATGCCACCACCTCCGTCGCCTACCTGGCCGACCAGCCGGGGGCGGGTCGGTACGATTGGCGAAGCCTATTGGAGAAGGGCTACGATCATCCGCACCGGCCGACGATGTGGGAAACCGGTCTTTTTCACGGCCTGGCCGCCCCGCTTCGCTACGGGGAGAAAACCCTGGGGATGTTTGCGCTCCACACGAATCGGGCGGAGGAGTTTTCCGACCGGCAATTGCCGCTCTTCGAAGCCGTTTGCTCCCTGATTGCCGTGGCGGTGGCCAACCTGCTGGCCACCGATGAGTTGGTGGAACAGCGGGAACTGCGCGAGTTGCGATTGGCGGTCAACAACGCCGTCGTGACCCTGCAAGACCCGGAAGCCATTTTCACGGCCATCGCCGGGGCTGTCAACCGGGTGATTCCCCTGGACACCTTCGGCGTGTGGCAAAGCGAGCCCGGCGGACAAGTACCGGACTTACGGTTTTTCACCAAAACCGGGGACCAATTCCAGCCAACCTCCCCCGCCCCTTCGCACCCCCCCCGCCCCGCGCCCCTTGAATCACCCGCCACGTGGATGGCCAACCTGACCCGGGTGCCCGCCGGGCCGTTGATCAACACCGGGGAGGCCTACCTGGAACACTGCCGGAACAACCCCACGGCCCGGTGGGCGCACGAAACCTTCGGCGTGCGTTCGTCGGTCAGCATTCCCATCCTGCTGCGCAACCGTCCTCCCTGCCTGCTGCTTTTGGGCAGCCGGAGTCCGTACGCCTTCGTAGAAAAAGACCTGGAAACGATGCTGGCCATTTGTCCCCAGATTGTCTTGTCGCTGGAGAACCGGTTCGCCTTCGAGCAGGTTTCCGCCCTGCAGGCCCGGTTAGCGCAGGAGAACGTGTACCTGCAGGAAGAAATCAAGCACACTTCCAACCCGGAAGAAATGGTGGGGGAGAGCGCTTCCCTGCGGGCCGTAAGCGAGAAAATCCGGCAGGTGGCGCGCACGGACGCCACCGTACTCATCGAAGGGGAAACCGGCACCGGCAAGGAACTCGTCGCCCGGGCCATCCACCAGGCTTCCCGCCGGAAGGACCAGATCCTGGTCAAGGTCAACTGTGCCACCCTGCCCCGCGAACTGATCGAATCGGAGTTGTTCGGGCACGAGAAAGGGAGTTTCACCGGGGCCTTTGAGCGCCGGACGGGCAAGTTTGAACTGGCCCACGGCGGAACCCTCTTCCTGGACGAGATCGGGGAAATGCCCCTGGAACTCCAGACCAAGCTGTTGCGGGTAATCCAGGAACGCGAATTCGAACGGCTGGGAGGAAACACCCCCGTCAAAGTAGACGTGCGCATCCTGGTGGCCACCAACAAACACCTGGAAAAGGAAGCCGTGGCCGGGCGCTTCCGGTCCGACCTGTTCTTCCGGCTCAACGTGTTTCCCATCACCGTACCTCCCTTGCGGGAACGCCGGGAAGACATTGCGCTGCTGGCCATGCACTTCGCCACCAAGGCGGGCAAGAAGATGGGCAAGACCATCCGGGGCATCACGCCCCAGGCCCTGCAGGAGATGATGGCGCATCCCTGGTACGGCAACATCCGGGAACTGGAGCACGTAATCGAACATTCGGTCATCGTGGCCCCGTCGGACCAGTTGACCCTCGGCCGTCCCCTGCGGCCGGAAGGTCCGGCGGAACCGCCCACCTACCCGGAAACCCGGGAGATGCCTACGCTGGCCGACCACGAGAAAGCCCACATCCTGGCGGCGCTTCGCCGCACCAACGGGCGGGTCCGGGGAATTGGCGGCGCGGCGGCGTTGCTGGGCATCAAACCCACCACGCTCGAATCACGGATGGAGAAACTGGGCATCGTAAAAGAGCGCGGGTTCCGGTCATCGTGATCCCGGCGTTCGGTTCGGGAAAGCCGTTCCGGGGTTCAGAGTGATTTCAGGAACGTGACCAGCGCGTCGCGGTCCTGCTGGGGAAGACGCTTCACGTATTCGGCCGACTTGGCGGCCTCGCCCCCGTGCCACATAATGGCTTCCATCAGGTTGCGGGCGCGGCCGTCGTGCAAAAAGAAACTGTGGCCATTGACGGTTTCGGTGAGGCCAATGCCCCACAAAGGCGGCGTGCGCCACTCCGAGCCGGTGGCCTCGAAGTCGGGTCGGTTGTCGGCCAAACCCGGACCCATGTCGTGCAGCAGCAAGTCGGTGAAGGGGGCAATGGTCTGGTTGGCGACTTCCGGCACGCCAAGTGGTGACGTGTCGTCGTCCTGGTCATCATCGTCGTCGTCCTGGTCATCATCGTCGTCGTCCTGGTCATCGTCGTCGTCCTGGTCTTTGTCTTTATTATCTTTGTCTTTATTGTCTTTGTATTTGTCGTCTTCAATCCGGAGCGTACCCGTGCGCAGGATTGGCACGTGGCAGGCGCCGCAGTTGGCCTGCAGAAAAATCGCCCGGCCCGCCACCACCAGCGGGTCGGTGATGTTACGCAGGGCGGGTACGCCCAGGGTTCGGGTGTAGAAGGTCACGGCGTCGAGTTCCCGGCCGGTGATGTCGGTTTGGGTCACCACGTGGTTGTCGTCGTCATCGTCGTTCTTGTCGCCCTTCTTGTTGCGGCCGCCACCGGAAACGTTGGATTCCAGGGCGAAGTAGGGGGTAGTGATACCCAGGTCGCCGTTGTAAGCAGCCGCGTTTTGCTGAAGCAGCGTGGGCTGGTTGGCCTTCCAGCCGAAACGACCCAGGCGGGTGCCCCGCACGGCGGCGTTCCACACGTAGTTGGGCCGCCCCGAAATGCCATCGCCGTTGCGATCTTTCTCGTCGGCCAACGCCAGGATGGTCGATTCCGCTACGGCCTCCAGCAGCCCCAGGCCCGCCACTTGCGGTCCGATCCGCGGAGAAATCAACGCGCCGGCCGGCAGGGTGTTGCCACCCGGCGTCGGGCTGAACGTGTAATTGGGCGAGCGCAGGGTATACGACTGCCCGTCAATGTACTGACGCACCTGTTCCAGGTAGGTAGTGTTCACCTTGCCTTCGACACTGCTCAACACGCGGAGGCCTCCGGCCTCGGAAATGGGCTGGATCTGGTCGCCGAAGCCAGGCACGGGTTTGGGACCTCCGTCGGGGCCCTTGCCGGGCAAGCTCACCCGGAAGAGCAATTGCGGGACGGTGCCGGACTGCGGCGCCTTGGAACGGCCGCTGCCCACGTGGCAGGCATCGCACTGGTCGTTGTTCCACAAAGGAGCCAATTGGAGGGGAGTAAACTCCCGGCTAAATCCCGTCTTGCCCTCCAGGTGCTGCGCCAGGTGGGTGCCGCCCAGATTGGGGGCGGGCAGAGCAAAGGCGTCGGCACCGGTGGACAGGATGGTGGTGGCCCCACCTGCCTCAAAAAAGCCCATCAGCATCTGTTCAACGGCAGCCCAGTCGGTTTCCGTAGCCATCTTCTTGGCGGTGGCATCGGAGGTGGCCAGGGCTTCAAGCGGCGGTTTCTCACAGGCCGCCAGCGCCGCCGTCAGTAAAACACCAGCAGTAACTTTACGGAAAGTACGGATTTGTTTCATAA
>JACMKY010000595.1 GCA_014379925.1 Cytophagales bacterium
AAGGATGACCCGGCAAGGTAAGGGAAAGAAACCCTACACCATCACGTACGTCGCCTTCCTTTCGCTTTTTAGTTTTTGATTGCCCACTGCCCATTGCCTACTGCTCATTGCCCACTGCCAACTGCCAACTGCCCATTGCCTACTGCCCATTGCCTACTGCCTACTGCCAACCGCCTACTCGCCACCCAGCACGGATTTCGCCCGCTGCCGGTCGTTGGCCAGTTGTTCCTTCAATTCGGGCAGGCCGGCAAACTTCCGTTCGTCCCGCAGGCGATCCACCAGGTACACCGTCACTTCCTGTCCGTAGATTTCCCGGTCGAAATCAAACAGGTGGGCCTCGGTGGTCCGGGTGGTGCCGCTCACCGTCGGACGCACGCCGATGTTGAGCATCCCGTCGTAGAGCTGGTCCTGGTAGGCTACCCGGACGGCGTACACGCCGTCGGCGGGAATCAGTTTGTAGGGCTCGGGAACCTGCACGTTGGCGGTGGGAAAGCCGATGGTGCGGCCCAGTTGATTGCCTTTCATCACCACGCCTTTCAGGCAATAGGGCCGCCCCAGGTGTTGGCTGGCCACGGTTACGTTGCCTTCCAGCAACGCGTTGCGGATGCGGGTCGAACTCACGCCCACCGCTTCGATGTCCTGCCGGGGAATTTCCTCCACGTCCATCCCGTACCGGGAAGCGTGGTCGCGCAGGGATTCGAAGCTCCCCTCCCGGTTGCGGCCGAAACGGTGGTCGTGGCCGATGATGAGCCGCTTGGTTCCGATCTCCACCAGGATCCGGCTGACGAACTCCTCGGAGGAGAGCTGGGAGAAGTCCCGGGTGAAGGGAATGATGAGCAGGTGATCAATCCGGAGCCCGGCCAGCGTTTCAATCCGTTCGTCGATGGTGGAGAGCAGCTTCAGGTCCTGGCTGCTGTCGGAAACCACCAGCCGCGGGTGCGGCCAGTAGGTGATCACCACGCTTTCGCCCCGGTACTGACGACTCGCTTCGTGGAGCCGGGAGAGAATCTTCTGGTGCCCCACGTGCACACCGTCGAAGGTGCCGCTGGTTACTACCGCCAAAGGCAATCGCTGGAAAGCATCAAGGCCCTGGTATACTTTCATCGGCATGAGTAGGCTGAGCAGTCCATCGACTATGGACTATTTGGCGGACGGACTTGGTGCACGAACGCTTCCACCGTGAGTGCCTCCGAGACGTGAAACTGACCGATGCGGGTTCGGCGCAACGCCGCCAGGTAGGCTCCCGAACGGAGGGCCGAACCGAAATCCCTCACCAGGCTGCGAACGTACGTGCCTTTGGAGCAAACGATCCGGAAATCCACTTCGGGCAGTTCGATGCGCCCCAGCTCGAAAACCGAAACGGTAACTTCCCGGGGTTGTACGGCCACGGTTTCACCCCGGCGGGCTTTCTTGTAAAGACGTTCTCCCCCCACGAGCACGGCCGAATGCATGGGGGGCACCTGTTGCAGCAAACCCGTCAGCTGCCGGGCACCGTGTCGCAAGAGGGCTTCGTCGAGGTGGGCGGTGGGGTATTCCTGGTCCACGGCCGTTTCCAGGTCCACGGAAGGCGTGGTCTTGCCCAGCACCAGCGTACCCGTGTATTCCTTTTCCTGGGCCTGGTAAGTGTCGATCTGCTTGGTCATCCGGCCGGTGCAGAGAATGAGCAGGCCCGTCGCCAGCGGATCGAGCGTGCCCGCGTGACCGATCTTGGCGAAGCGGCCCGCGTGCTTGACCTTCTTGACCACGTCGAACGAAGTCCACCGGTAGGGCTTGTCGATGAGCAGCATTTGGCCTTCCTCGTTTTCCTGGACCATGCGGGTGAGACCGGCTTGTTTAATCCACTATTTTCAAATTGTACCCCAGTGCCAGCAAAACCAACAGGGCGAGGCCCAACGCAATCCGGTAGTAGCCAAACCAGCGGAAACCGTATTTGGTCAAAAAGCCGATGAAGAACCGAATGGCCAGCAGCGCCACCACGAACGCGACGACGTTTCCGATCAGCAACAAGAAAAGGGCTGAAGAATTGGCCTCCCCCAGCAATTCCTTCTCATCGTACAAGCTTTTTGCCGTGGCGGCAAACATCGTGGGAACGGCCAGGAAAAAGGAGAACTCCGCCGCCGTCTTCCGGTTCAGCCCCTGGGTGAGTCCGCCGATGATGCTCGCCGCCGAACGCGACACGCCCGGCACCATGGAGATTGCCTGGAAAACGCCGATCAGAAAAGCGCCCCGGAAGGAGAGGACTGGCGGGGAGGATTGCTCCTCGTTTTTGGCAAACCACTGGTCGATAAACAGCAAGATGATCCCCCCCAGCAGCAGGGCGACGGCCACTACCGCCACGTTTTCGAGGAGCAAATCGATCCGCTTCTTCAGCAGCAGACCCAGGACCGCCGTGGGAAGAAAGGCACAAAAAAGCTTGGTGTAAAAGTCAAGGTCCTTGAAAAAACGCCGGAAGTAAATGACCACCACCGACAGGATGGCCCCGAACTGGATGGAAACGATGAATACCTTCGTGAAGGGACTGGCTTCGATGCCCATCACCGCCGAAGCAATGATCATGTGGCCGGTGGAAGAGATGGGGAGGAATTCGGTGATTCCTTCGACAATGGCGAGAATAACGGCTTCCCAAACACTCATGAATTTTCCTTGGGTTTACGCAGAATGGCAAAGAATTCGACCACGAAACCCGCCATCACAATGAGCGGTCCCACGGTGAGGCCCAGTACCCCGAAACCGAATTCCTCCCCGTCGAGGGCCATTACAATGAAGCCGATGATCAGCAAGCCAATGCCCAACAGCATCAGTCGGTAATTTTCCTTGCCAAAAGGAAGTTTGTTCGGAGTAGCCATGGCTGAGTTTATGAGTGAAAGAGTTTATGGGTTTTGCGCAACGGTCGACTGTACCAATATCCGTGGTCTTTTTAACTTTCCAAAACCAGTAACCCGTAACCCGTAACCTGTAACCTGTAACCTGTAACCTGTAACCTGTAACCTAATC
The DNA here is from genome assembly GCA_014379925.1 of Cytophagales bacterium. Lineage (GTDB taxonomy): Bacteria > Bacteroidota > Bacteroidia > Cytophagales > ES-bin-26 > ES-bin-26. Next base: position 2,995 of record JACMKY010000595.1, read on the forward strand.
AACCCTCTCCACCCTTCAATACAGATCGTTGAGCGAGGTTCGGAGGTATTTGTTTACGGAAAGGTAGGAACTGAGCAAGCCGATCAGGCTTCCCAACAGCACCAGACCGGCAAACAAGAGGGCAATCTTCTCGTTTTCCTGCAAGAGAATCAGCCCTTCAACCTGACGATTAGCCACTTGCAGCACCAGCACCAGCAATCCCGAGGCCAGGATGCCGCTCACGAATCCCTGCAGGGCAGCCCGCAGCAGAAAGGGTTGCTGGATGAAGGCCGGGGTGGCGCCAACCAGTTGCATGCTCCGGATGAGGAAGCGCTGGGAAAACAAGGCCAGTTTGATGGTGTTGTTGATGAGGATGGTGATGGTGAGGAGCAACGAGAAACCGAAGATGGCAAGGCCCAGGAAGAGGCGGGCGATGTTGCGGTTGAGGTCTTCCACCAGGTTCTCCACGTAAGCCGCCTCGAACACCCCGCGGATTCTTTCCAGGTCGGCCTTGATGCGTTTCATCCGAACCGCTTCGTAGTAGTCGGGCCGGATCCGGAGGGTGTAGGCATCGCGGAGCGGATTTTCGCCCAGGAACTGCGAAAAGTCCTCCCCGGTCTGGGCGATGAATTTCCGGGCGGCCTCTTCTTTGGAGACGAACACCACCAGGGCCGAATCGTCCTGGCGGGCCACGTAGCCCTTTTGCGACAGAGCCCGGCGCAACGTGTCCTGCTGCCCCGCGTCAAGGTTTTTTTCCAGGTACACCTGCACCTCCAGGTTCTGGCGCACGATTCCCGAAAGCCGGCGCGCGTACAGAATCAGCAGGCCGCACAATCCGATGACCAACAAAGCAGTCGTGATGCTGAATATGACGGTGAGATACGGATAACTGCCCAGTCTCTTCTTGCGTCGCGGGTATTTTCTCGCTTCCTGCACGGGAAATCAATATGGGCAAAACTAGCGATTATTTTTTGCCAAACAAAAAACCTCCCGGACCGCCAAGGCCCGGAAGGTTTTGAAAAACAAGGGGTACGATCAGTTGGCGGCGGGCAGTTCGTTTTTCAGTTGCCGGATGAGGTCTTCGTTGGTTTCGGCCACCAGCGGCGTAATCCCGACCGCGTCGGTATCGAGCGGGTAGAAGGCGCCTTCGTAGGCCAGGTAGGTCCGTCCGTTGAGTTTAACCTGCGGATGCGCCTTGACGAGGCCGAAGAAGACAAATTCGCCCCGTTGGTAGCGGTAGTGAAAACGGTAACGGTCGTTGGCCTTCGCGGGCTTGCCTTCCGGTTTTTCGGTCTCCCCGGGTTGCTGGGATCCGGCATTCGACGAAGGTCGGCTGGTGACCGCCCCGGCGGGTTCGCGCTGGAGCTTCTTTTCCTCGTCTTCCAGCCGGATGGCTTTGCTGCCGGTTGGCTGGGAAGGTTTGCTCACCTCTCCGGAAGCCGGTTTGGCGGCCGGGGAGCGCTTGCGGCGGGTTTCGCCCGGGTTTTCGCCGGCGACGGTTTCCTGACCCGACGACACGGCCGTGTCCGCCCGGAACGGCGAAGGGGCCGGTTGCGCCCGCGTTGCTTCGGGTAGCGCGCCTTGCGACGGAATCACCGCCTTGGGTGCCGGAACCGGATCGGGCTGGCCCAGGTAAAGCCAGGCACCGACGCCCAGCAGGGCCACGGCAACCAGGCTCGCCCAGATCAGGTAGGATGGGTACCGGGATTCTCCGTTGACGTCGATCTGGTTGAGCCGTTCTTTCAACTCAGTTCTCCGGTGTTGCTGGAGCGCCGCAATGATTTCACCTTGTAGCGTGACTTCGTTCTGTAAGAGGGGGTCTTGGGCAACTCGTTGCTCGAATGCCATCTGGTCGGTGGGTGAAAGCTCGTTCCGCAGGTAAGCTTCGATGGCTGATTTATCGAATTCTTGGTTCATAAGATTTAGTCTAGGAAGTCGCTCGCTTTGTATTTTGATTTGATAAATTCATCTAATTCTTTCTTGCACTTGTACTTTTTGGTCTTGGCGGTGTCCGCGTTGGCAAAACCCATTTTTTTTGCGATCTCGTTCATCGACAGGTTGTCGAAGTAATAGTAGGTAAGGATTTTCTTACACGTATCCCCCAACTGGCCGATGCACTGGTTAATGATTTCGATCCGTTCTTTCTTGTCAATGTCGTTGATCTCTTCCCCGTCTTTTTCTTCGCTGGAGAGGCGGCTCTTCCGGTCCAGTTCCTTGCGCCATAGGTTCTGACAGATGCTGTAGAGGAAGGTGCTGATCTTGGAGGAGAGTACAAAATTGCGGTCCATTGCCTTCTGCCAAAAAATAATGAGCGCATCCTGGTAGACGTCCTTTGCTTCGTCGTCGCTGCCACTGTTGTTGATGACCAACTTGGTCATCATCTTGTAGTTCTTCTTGTACAAGAAGTCCAGTGCCCGTTCATCGCCTTGCCTGATTCTTTCGAGAGTCTCACTATCTGTCATCTTCAAAAAAGCCAGTGCTTTTAGTTTAATACTTATCCGGTAAAGTTTGTAACCAAGGCGGGAAACAAATCACTTCCTGACGGTAACGGCTGAGGCAACCCGTCCAACCTGGTGCGGCTCGGGTACCGAGTACGACCGCGGCACTAAATTACCGGATCGTAGGTGACTGATCGAACGTCTTTTCGCAAAATAACGCGGTATGTATTACTTTTTGTCTTTTCGCACGGAAATATATCCCTCTGCCGGGAACGGCCAACCCGTATCCGTTGAAGGCAAAGGGTTTGCTGGTAAGCGGAGGCGTATCCCCCGGTACCGGGATGCGGAACGGAATCGCGGGAAAAACCGCCCTCCCGCGGGAACCTCACAGCGGAAACACCCGGTTCTCGGCCACCACGAAAACCCGGCTCTCCCGCTCCGGCCGGATCACGGCCCGGCCCGTGAAGTGGCCAAAGGCGGGCAGCAGTCCCCGCGCCGGCCCGAAGTAAAAACACGGAAGGGTCAGCTGCTGCCCGCCCTCGCCCCGTAATTTTACCGCCGGATGCAGGTGACCCGAAAGGTTGTAACCTTCGTCAACGCCGGCCAGCGGGACGTGGGAAAACACGAAGGGCGGCACCCGCAGGACCTCCCCGAAAACCTGGATGCGCTGCAACCGGTAGCGTTCGTCGGGCAAAACATCGTGGTTTCCCTTCACCAACCCGCACGACAAACGGGGATGCCGGTCGAGCCAGTCGGAAAAAAGCCCCCATTCGGCGTTGACGACACTATGGAACAAATCACCCAAAATGACCAGCTGCCGGACCGCCCAGGTGTTCAGCAGCGCATCCAGCACTTCGTAGTCCCGGTGAATGACCGCTCCCGGCACGGCAATGCCCGCCTTGCGGAAGTGGCTCACCTTTCCCAGGTGCAGGTCCGAGAGGAGCAACGAGCCGGTGTCCTCCCAGAAAATGGCTTTCTGGGGCAATAAAACCAAACGCTGACCCCGAAAGTCGATGGCGCAGTGGGAAGGGTGGGAAGGGTTGCAGGTTACAGGTTGCAAGTTGGGTTGCAGGTTATCGGTTGCGGGTTATGGGTTGAGAGAGCTGGTCATTGGTAGGTACGAACGGGTAATGGCACTCCATGAATACCGTGGTATGTACAACCCGTCGTTTCATTCAATCAAAACGGCAATGTGTCTGACCAACCCACCTAACCCTAAAACCAGCAACCTGCAACCTGTAACCTGCAACCCGTAACCTGCAACCTGCAACCTGCAACCTGCAACCCTTACTCACCCTTCAGACGCATCACTAAGTCATCCTGTTCGACCATGGTTCCTTCGGGCAGGATGATGGCCGAGACCAGGCCGGCGTGGGGAGCCGTCACCATACTTTCCATCTTCATGGCTTCGATGACGAACAGGGGCGCATTTTCCTTCACCGCCTCGTCGGCCTTCACCAGGATGCGGGCCAGTTTTCCCGGCAGCGGCGCCCCGATCTCCCCGTCCTGGGCGGCTTTCTGGTGGGCGACCAGGACGGTCTTCACCCCGTTGTCCTTCACACTTACCCGCCGGGTCTGGCCGTTGAGTTCGAACGAAACGGTGCGCATCCCCGCCTCGTCGGCCTCGGAGACGAAGAGCATCTTGACCAGAATGGTTTTTCCGTCCGCAATCTCGATCATCGTTTCCTCGTCGCGCTGCAAGCCGTAGAAAAAGGGCGGCGTGGGAATGCGGCTCACCTCGCCGTACTGTTGCTGGTGCTGGTAGTAGTCCTCGAACACCTTGGGGTACATCTTATAGGAAAGGTAATCCAGAAAGGTCAGCTCGGCGTCGAACCGGGCCCGGAATTCCGCCAGTTCGCCTTCCAGGTCAACGGGGGGCAGGTCGGCGTTGGGCCGGCCCGTGAGCGGGGCTTCCCCCTTGAGAATGATGCGCTGCAGTTCGGCGGGAAAACCCCCGCGGGGCTGGCCCAGTTCGCCCTTCATCAAGCTCTTCACCGATTCGGGAAAGGACAAATTGGCCCCCTTGGCGAAGAGGTCTTCCGCCGTCAGGCGGTTGGCGGTCATGAACAGCGCCATGTCGCCCACCACCTTGGAGGAGGGCGTCACCTTGATCAGGTCGCCGAAGAGTTGGTTTACCACCGCGTAGTTGTGCTTCAGTTCCTCGAACTGGCTTTCCAGGCCCAACGCCCGGGCTTGCGGACGCAGGTTGGAATACTGGCCGCCCGGAATCTCGTTCTCGTACACTTCCGCGGTGCCCGCCTTCAGGCCCGATTCGAAGGGATAATACATCTCGCGCACGTCTTCCCAGTAGTTGGCGTAGGCGTTGAGTGATTTCAGGTCGAAGGGGAGTTCGCGTTCGTGGCCTTGCAGCATGGCCACCAGGCTGTTGAAGTTGGGCTGGGAAGTGAGGCCCGACATCGAAGCCAGGGCCACGTCCACCACGTCGACGCCGGCCTCGATGGCTTTCAGGTACGTGGCCGCCTGGATGGACGAGGTGTCGTGGGTGTGCAGGTGGATGGGAATGGCCACCGCTTTCTTCAACTCCCGGATGAGTAGCTCGGCGGCGTGGGGCTTGAGCAGGCCGGCCATGTCTTTGATGGCCAGCAGGTGCGCCCCTTCGTCTTCCAGTTGCCGGGCCAGGTCGAGGTAGTAGGAGAGGGTGTATTTGTGGTTGTTCGGGTTCAGCAAATCGCCGGTGTAGCAGATGGTGGCTTCGGCCAGGGCACCCGTCCGCTCCCGCACGGCCCGGATGCTGGGCTTCATGGCTTCCACCCAATTGAGCGAATCGAAGATGCGGAACACGTCGATGCCGTTTTCCCAGGATTTCTCGATGAAGGCCACGATCAGGTTGTCGGGATAGGCCGAATAGCCCACGGCGTTGGAACCCCGGAAGAGCATCTGCAGCAGCACGTGGGGCATGGCCTCGCGCAGGGCCCGCAGGCGTTTCCAGGGACATTCGTGCAGGAAGCGCAGGGCCACGTCGAAGGTGGCGCCGCCCCACACTTCGAGGCTGAAGGTTTGGGGGTGCTGCTGGGCGTAGGCCGCCGCCACCTTCAGCATGTCCCAGGTGCGCATCCGGGTGGCGAGCAGGCTCTGGTGGGCGTCGCGCAGGGTGGTGTCGGTGTAGTGCACCAGGGGCTCGGCGCGCAGCCACTGCGCG
>JACMKY010000596.1 GCA_014379925.1 Cytophagales bacterium
AGCCTAAACCAGCTAAAAGCAGCGCCAACGGCCAAGTTCTTACTAGTGGAGCCGCCCCTAAGGACGACTCCGTTGTCTGAGGCCCCCAACCGGGCCGGCTTTTTGTTTCCTGTCAACACGCCAAAGAACGCCGTTTCAATCCCTCCCAAATGCCGGGAAAACCAAAACGGATTGCAAAAATAGCGCTTCTCGATCCCCCCCGCAAGGAAAATGAAATTTATTTACTGAGCCCTGACTAATATGCTGATTCAAAGCGCAATAAAATTCGTTTTTCTCTCATCCCTTGGGTGCCTTGTAGAGCGGGACGGTACTGCATGGCTCGCCGTACATCAGGCTTTGCACAACTGGTTGCAACAGCCGCGTAATTTCTACGTAGGCGGAGATGGGTACCGGCATTTTACCACAGCCTTTTACGACCACCTTGGTTCCCCGGAAATCGTTGAGGTTGATCTTGGCCAATGCCTCCCTGAACAGGGCGTTCTCCAATTCTTCCAAACCACCGAATACGACCAGGTGGGCACGTGGCCGTAGGTGAATCGTCAACAACATGTAAGCCCACGTGGGCACAATCGCATCCGCCGTGCAGGTGATGGCTACGTTTTTGCCTTCGTAGACCGACCAGTCATTCTCCTTCAAAAAAGTCCTGAATTCCTTTTCCCGCAAGATAAGTGCCTGAAAAAGGTTGTTCTTCAAGTCATATACTACCCGTTCTCCGGGATGGTAATATTCCTCCAAATCCAGGGTGACCAGCCCACTGTTGGTAACCCGATTGATGATCAGTTCATTTTCCATTTTTCACAAGTACCTTATGAGTGCGCATTGGAAACAAATTCTTTCAAGTAAAAAGGTTCAAAGTCGGCGGGATTCTCGAAAAGGTCTCGTCGATAGGCTTCCTCGGCCAGCAAGGCGATGGCCTTGGCTGATGGGTTGATCACCTTATCGGCAAAGCGAGCGTTGGGCATTCCTCCCAAGGCATCCCTACACTTAGCGGCCCCATTGCCGAAAAACAGGATGGGTTTCTGGGTGAGTTGGGTCTGGAATGACTGCGCATCCACAACGATGGCGGTCGTGGGCATGATCAGACGGAGCCGATGGTCGTACAAGGCACAGTACACTTCCATTCGACGGGCATCGAGCATCGGGCACAGCCAGTAGTCTTCGGAATAGATGCCCGACAAATCGTACGCCATCGCCTCCAAGGTATTGATGGCAATCAACGGTTTGTCCAAGGCGTAACATAACCCTTTGGCCGTAGCTACCCCGATGCGTAAACCCGTGTAGGAGCCGGGTCCCTTTGCTACCGCGAATGCATCCATTTCATCCAGGGTAACCCCCGCGTTCGCCACGCAACCACCGATCAGAATGGTAAGCTTTTCGGAGTGAGCGTGCTCGATGTGCAACTCCTCGCTCGTCAGGATTTGGTTATCACGAATCAGGGCTACCGAACAAGCTTTGGTGGAAGTCTCTATGCTGAGTATAGTGGGCATTTTAATTATTTGCGGCTCATTGGAAAGGGCATTTCCTCCACATCCAGGGTAGTCAAGACGGGATTCAACACTTTGCTGCTGATGATCACTTTAAACACTTTGTTACCGCCCACGTCAAAATCGCGGGTATACTTGCCCCGGGATTGCAAACTGCGATACACCGCGGAATAGTTGATGGTGACGGGCCAACCGCTGATCGCCAACACGGAAATCAGGCATTCGACGGTCTTTTTCAGATTGGAAAAATAGGAGCAATGGGTTTCTCGCTGCCGGATGGTATTGAGGGTACCGGTTGCAACAACGGCCAGTTCATAGATACACGTTCGCTTCACGGGTACGAAGATAATTAAACTGAAAAATTATTCAACAATTTTTCGGGCATACAACTTTCTGCCGCTTTTTTTGTTTTATCTCTAACCATCCGCAGAGAGCTCCATCGACCGTGATGGGGCTCTTTTTGTTATCTCCTCATTCAAGTATTTATCAGCCGTCTTCTTCAACCAAGCCGGGCCAAGTACCTCTTCAGCCCTCCAGTTTGAAACATTGATCGGTAAAGCCATTTTCTGTTCGCTCCGGCTTTGATTTTCGCGGGTGCGCCAAGGAATGCCAACCCGTCGCTTTCCTTGCGCTTGCCCGGAGTGCCTATCCCCCAACCAAGATCGTTTCGTCCATCAAGTGCTTGACACCGGCTTATTTGTGATGAACAGCACGGAGCGAGTACCCACCTGGATGCTCCATTCACCAGAGGGCTCCAAAAAGAAAAGTTTCGTCGCTGTATCCACGATCAGGAACCGGCGCTTTGGTTGTGGGAAGCCAGGTTGTGGGCGTACCGCGTGGTTTCGGGCAAGCGGTACTTGGTTACGCAGCGCATCACGTACCGGATGGCGGTTTCCAGGCCAATGCGGTGGCCCGTCGAAATGAAAACCGGGGCTACGCCGGGCCTGGTACACAGCGCCGCGCCTACCGTTTCTCCTCGGTGCACCAACGGCCGCCAACTTCCTTTTTCCTGCGGAACGGGCTCGTGTCGGCCCACCAGGATAGACTTGCCTACGCCCAACGTGGGCAAGCCCGTGAGTACGCCAAGGTGACTGGCAATGCCCAAACGCCGGGGATGGGCAATACCGTGCCCGTCGCAAAGCAACAAGCCGGGTTGAAGGGTCAACTTCTCCAAAGCGTCCAGGATGGCCGGAATCTCGCGGAAGGAAAGCAAGCCCGGTACGTAAGGAAAGCGGGTGGGCTGGCGGGCCAACGCCTCTTCCTCCGGGGTAAGTTCCGGAAACCGGAGCACGACGACGGCGGCCCGGGTCACTTCGCCGCCTTGCTCGAAACCCACGTCCACGCCGGCTACGTACTGTACCGGTTCTTCCAGGGTGTCCGTTGTAATCACCTCCTGCGTAAGCTGCCTTTGGATGGCAATGGCTTCTTCCGCGGAAGAAGGCCATTCGTGCCGGAAGATAGTTTTCATGCTTTCTTTCTCAACGATTCTGTAGGATGCAAAGCCCTGAATGTAAACGAAGTAAGAGCGGTTCTCTCGGCTTCGTTGCGTTTGTCAAGGCCAATTCGTTTCTTGCGAAGTGAGGACCTGATTGGTCCGTTTGCCCTTCACTCCAATATCCGCCGTACTGATGAACCACAAGATACTGATTGTAACGGGTGACGGCGGCGAAAGCTACGAAACCTTGTACGCCTACCACCGATTTCTGGAAGCCGGCGACACCCCCGTGATCGCCGCGCCCAGCAAACGCCGCCTTCACTTGGTTATCCACGACTTTGAGCCGGGTTGGGATACGTACGTGGAGAAACCGGGTTACCTGGTGGAATCGCACCTTACCTTCGACGAAGTGGAAGTAGAATCGTACGATGCGATTCTATTGCTGGGCGGCCGGGCGCCCGAATACCTGCGGAACAACCCCCGCGTGCTGGAAATCGTGCGCGCTTTTCACCAACAGGGCAAATGGGTGTTCGCCATCTGCCACGGTATTCAGATTCTGGTAACGGCCGGATTGGCGCGGGGCAACTGCCTGACGGCCTACGAACACGTACGGTCGGAAATCGAAAGAGCCGGGGGAACCTATTCGACTGCCCAAGCCGTTCGCGACAAGCAGATCGTCACGGCTCAAACCTGGCAATCGCACCCGGAGTTCTACCGCGCAGTGTTTGCCTGCCTTGAGGAAACTACTCTTGAATCAGCGATGGAAAAGCCGACGAAAGTCCTTGGCAATTTAAAGTAAGCGCGAATTTTCTAACCCGCTTTTTCTTAGCTACCTACCTGTTCGGTTGCATTGTCTCGCGCTGAGCCAGCCGCCCAAACCAGCTCCGGTAGTCCAACCGACGGCACCTCGTTGAAAGTCGGCAAGTTGCCGCTGTCTATTCGGCAAGATGGGGAATCGATCAAGAAGAAGCCTCTCACCTCCCGTAGACAAGAACCCTCCTGATCAGCGCACCGAGCCAATCGTCAGCTAAGCCGAAAAAACAGCTTAACCCCAAAAAAGGCTGACTTACGATAATCGGCCTTTCTTATTGTTGCGCTGATTTTGCCCCCTGAATGAGTAAACTATCGCAGCGTAAATCCGTTCTAGCCGCTACCACCGCCAACCAATCCTAACCTTTCTACCTCCATGGGACGTTCCCTTTTAATCGGCCGGATTGCCGGCATCCGAATCCTCATTCACTGGACTTTCTTGTTGCTGCTCGGTTTCATTGTCTTCTCCGAGATGCGAAAAGGAAGCGATACCGTTGCCATCGTCGCCACCATCGGCTTCGTGCTGGCGCTTTTCGCGTGCGTAGTGCTGCACGAATTAGGCCACTCCCTCACGGCCAGACGCTTCGGCATTGAAACCAAGAAGATTACACTGTTGCCCATCGGTGGAGTAGCCAGCCTGGAACGCATTCCCGAGGATCCCAAGCAGGAGTTGTGGGTGGCCCTGGCCGGTCCGGCAGTCAACGTGGTGATCGCTTTGTTGCTCTACCCGTTTGTTGCCTCGTTTTCCGATGAGTCGTTATCCGGGGAGGGCGTAGGAAACGTAGCCACTACCCAGGGATTCTTCTCTGCGTTGTTCCGGGTAAACGTAGCGCTGGTGTTGTTCAACGCCATTCCGGCTTTCCCCATGGATGGTGGTCGCGTGTTGCGGGCGTTGCTGGCCCTGCGGCTGGGCCGGATTCGGGCCACCAGCATCGCGGCGGGCCTGGGCCAGTTGATTGCCGTTGGTTTCGTTTTCTTCGGCTTGTTCAACAATCCATTCCTGATCCTGATCGGTATCTTCGTGTACTTCGGCGCGCAAACGGAGAACGTGGTGGTCCAGCACCTGGAGCTGTTGAAGGATTATACCGTGCGCAACGCCATGATGACCAACTTCGTCACGCTTGCCCCCACCGATACCGTCAAGGACGCGGCGGATAAACTGCTCTCCGGTTCCGACCAGGATTTGATTGTCGTTGACAACGACCAGGCCATCGGGGTAATGACCCGCCCCCTGATCATGGATTCGCTGCGGCAAAATCGGCTGGATACGTCCGTGGTGGACGTGATGGAACGCGATTTCGATACGGTCCAGATCGGCGATCGTCTCACCGAGGTATACTCCAACGCCCAACGCAAACCCAACGCCTTCTATCCGGTGCTGGAAAACCACCGACTCCGGGGCGTAATCGATATGAACAACATCAACGAATTCGTCACCATCCGGGCCGCCCTCCGTTACTGATCAACCGGTCTCATGCCCGAACTTCCCGAAGTAGAAACTTATCGTCGTTATTTTGAAGCCACTTCCCTCGACCAGACCCTGCTCGGCATCGACGTGGCGGATCATAAACTGCTCACCACCGACTACGGCACGTTGACGCAATCCCTGATTGGCAGTCGTTTCGTGCGTACCCACCGCATCGGCAAGCACTTGTTCATCACTACCGACCGTGGCCAGGTGATGGTTATGCACTTCGGCATGAGCGGCGGTCTGGCCTACTTTCGTGACCAAGAGGATACGCCCCGTTTCGCCCGCATCGTCTTTCACTTTGCCGGTGGTTTCCGGTTGGGATTCCTTTGTCCGCGCAAATTCGAGCGCATCGGATTGGTGGACAGCATCGAGGGTTATGCCCTTGCCAAGGGACTGGGCGTCGATGCCCTGGAAGTAAGCGTGGAAAACCTGATGGCCAAGCTGAGTGGCAAAAAGGCCATGGTAAAGCCGTTGTTGCTCGATCAGGCCACCGTAGCGGGCATTGGCAACTGGATTGTGGACGAAGTGCTGTTTCAGGCGAAAGTGCATCCCGAAACGCGGGGCTATCAGTTGACCGAAGCCGACATCCGCCGCATTCACGCCGCCATTGGCGTGGTGCTGCAAACGGCCATCCATCACGAAGCCGCTTACGGGCGGTTTCCCACGGACTTCCTCATTCACGCCCGCGAATGGGACGATTCTCCGTACGCCGACCAACGTGCTCACACGCGTTGTCCCCGTTGCGGCAACGACCTCCGCGTGATCCGCGTGGGTGGCCGGGCTACCTATTTCTGCCCGGTTTGCCAGCCGGCAGTGGCCAGGGAAGCGGCCGAGCCGGTGAAAGCAAACCGCGCTCAGGCTGCCGGATAATTTTAGCATTCCCGCTTTTTGCCGTGAACCAGCCATCTCCACCCGCTTCCGGTACTACGTTCGCCGAGCGGGCCATTGCCCATTTCCTGAACTTCCGGGTTCCCGACGCCTTGCCCGGCTCCGCCGGGGTGATCAATCCCTACCAATCCGAACTCACCCGGGAGTTAGTAAGGCAGTTTTACACCAAATTCTTTGACGATACGGGGCGTCGGATATTGGTATTGGGAATCAACCCGGGGCGATTCGGCGGGGGAACCACGGGAATTGCTTTCACCGATCCCGTGGCCCTGCGTCAGTACTGCGGAATTTCGAATGCCTTGAGCGGGAAGTCCGAAATGTCGAGCCGGTTTGTGTACGCCCTCATCCAGCAGTTCGGCGGAGCGGCGGCTTTTTTCGCCCGGTTCCACCTGGGTGCCCTGTATCCGCTCGCGTTGGTGAAGAACGGAAAGAACTACAACTACTACGACGATCCCGCCCTCTACCAGGCATTGAAACCGGCCATTGTGGAAAACCTGCGGGCGCAGGTTGCTTTCGGAGCCGATGAACGGTACGCCATCTGTCTGGGCCGAAAAAACGGGGACTATCTGCAACGCCTCAACGAAGAACACTCCTTTTTCCGGTCCATCGTGGCACTCGACCACCCTCGTTACATTATGCAGTACAAGTCAGCGCAAGCGAGCGCGTACGTAGAGAGATACCTGGCCGCGTTGCGGGTGGGTCTTGGCGAAGGGTGAACTGTCCGGAAAAGAAGCCTCGCTGCGTTTGAGTCAGCGAGACTTCCAGTTAGAGTAAGCCGCGCCGGGAACCGGCCGCTAATCGTGGTAAATCCGGTGGTAGAGGTCCAGATTGGGTTGGATCAGTTCCAGTTCCAGCATAAAATTGACGATTTCGGCCGAACTGTACTGGTCGATTTCGTGCAGGTGCGAGATGAGTTGCATGGCATACTGCAATCCCGCGTAATGGTACGAATCAACGGTGCAGTCCGCGTAGGCCTGCGCCAATTGGCAAATGATCTGCCGGGTTTCGCCGGACAAACGGTTCAAATCCTGTTGGAAGGTGTACGCGTTGGTCATTTTCGTAAAAGTTTGGAATGTTCGTAAAAGTTTGGAATGGGAAATGCGGGGAAGGCTACTCAGCGGACTGCACCGTTGATTGATTCCCGGGTGCATCGCAAAAAGAAGCACCCGGACCGGACACGAAAAGTGTACGAAGCTACGAATAAATTTTACTTTGTCAAGTAGGCGTTGGCTGGAGACTTTTCCCTCGGTGTAAGATTAGGGCGTATTCCGCGCCCCATAACTCCCTTGTTTTCCCGGCGGAGCTTCTGGCTTACCTTCCAATCTTCCCGCCGCGAGCGGGTGGGTCGGAATGCTTCGGGTGCGTCAGTTTAATAATCGCATCACCGGGGAAGCGCATTTTGCGGAGCGTCCGGGCAATGACCACGCTGGTCAAATTGATCCCGGAACCAAAATGCGGCCGAATGTTTTCAAGTCTGGCGGGAAAAGGAGTACTTGCGTACCGAGAGAAACCGGCCCCACCCGCTTTCAGTCCCGGCCCGCACGATGGAAAACTTCTTTTATGAACAATTTGGAATCAGTTCCGCGGCTTTCAACTGGGTCGTGTTGCCCTTGCTGATCTTCTGCGCCCGCATCAGCGACGTGACGCTTTCCACCATCCGGATTGTGTTCGTAATGAGCGGACGGCGCAACCTGGCTCCGATACTGGGTTTCTTCGAGTCGCTCATCTGGCTGGTTGCCATCAGTCAAATCATGAAAAATATCAGCAGCCCGGTTTCCTACGTGGCGTACGCGGCCGGCTTTGCTTCGGGCACGTTCGTGGGAATGACCATCGAACAAAAACTGGCTTTGGGCAAAGTGTTGGTGCGGGTGATTACGCGGCGGGAAGCGACGGCGCTGCTGGAATTCCTGAGAACTTCCAAGTATGGGTACACCAACGTGGAAGCGCAGGGCAAACGGGAAAACGTGAGCCTTATTTTCTCGGTGGTAGAAAGGCAAGACCTCCAGGATTACATCGCCATTATCGAACGCTTCAACCCAACGGCCTTCTACACCATTGAAAACGTACGCTTTGTGAGCGACGGCGGACTCGGCTCCATCGAGACCTCCCGCAACCCCCTGAAAGAACTGTTTCGTCGGATGAAGCGACGGTAGAGGGTGTGTCAACTTTCTCCTGGGAAATGACGCGGCTACGGTCGCCGTTTACAAGGTGGCTTTCGCACCAACCTTCTTGGTTCCCCACCAACTGATCAGTTTTGCCCTTGCCTCC
>JACMKY010000597.1 GCA_014379925.1 Cytophagales bacterium
AACGTGAACTATGGATTACACAACGAGTAAGTTATGCGCTTGCGGCAAGTAAACGGAAGGCTTGTTTTCATAAAAACAGTAAGCGATCAAACCCGAAAAAAGATGCGCCAGTGCATTGATTGGCTTTCGATGTCTGGAATGCTCAATATCAAAAACGGAGGTAAGAATATCATTAACTGATTCAATAACGGCCCGCTTCCTGAGTTTTATCTTTTGATCCATTTTTACTAAAACGTTCTTCATATTGCTTCTGATTCTGGTGACAATCAACAAGCCTTTCTCGTAGAAAAATTCAAACAACTTACTCAAGTAACCGCGATCTCCGTAACATTCCCCTTTTAAGGTAACCAGTAGTGTCCTGAGCACCTCTTCGTTATTGTCAGCCACATTGCCGGCCGTGATGAGAAAGTTCATAATCTCACCTAAGTTGTTGATAACCAGATGCAATTTGAACCCATAAAACCATCCCGTAGAGGACTTACCTCGTTTAGCTTGGTCTTGGAAGACCCGGTGCGAATGGATTCTTCGATTGTGGCAAACGACTAGTTTTTTACTGTCAATGAAATATAAATTCGTTGCTTTACTGGATAAAGTACGGTATTTCAAAAACAAGTATAATCCGGGTAAAATACGCGTAATCAAACACAAAAAGCGTTCATAAGAAACCAGTTTCGGGAAATAGCTTTTCAAGATAGGTACCACCATTTGCTGATAATAATATTGAAAGCATTTATATCCCGACTCGTGATAAAAAACGCAGATACTCATTAGCTCGCTATCGCATAGATTGGGTTTTCGAGTAGCCATAGTCAACCGATTAGTTTCCAGTTTCCATTGCTCCAAGGCAATACAAAACTCATCGAGGTGAAAAAAGAGTTCAATCAGCTTATTTTCTTTATCTTGCCTGAGCATAGGGTTTGAATTTTGGGGGTTTGGAAAGTGAGATTTCACAAACTTACAAAATTTCTGCCCTATTGCTATTTAAACCCCTCACAGTCAAACACTTTAATCCATAGTTCACGTTAACTTACCCATTCGAGGCGACAATTTGAAATGCACCCTGTTGAAATGAAGAACAAAAAATGCGGATTGCCGCCCGGCCCAATCGCACCGCATCCCTACGAAGTAGCGCCGCGAAGGCGGCTCCGGACGGCGGCGAACCGGTCGAAGGATGGAATTGTTTTTTTTACTTCGACATTGGATATTGGGCGTTCTTCAGTTCGACATTCAGTTTCCCCCCACCAACCCTATGCCTCCTCCCTACATCGCCGCCATTGACCAGGGCACGACCAGTACGCGCTTCATCGTGTTCGACCGGAAAGGAAACATCGTGTCCTCCGCCCAACAGGAACACCGGCAAATCTACCCGCAACCCGGCTGGGTGGAACACGACCCGGAAGAAATCTGGCGCAACACGCAGGCGGTGATCGGGGAGGCGCTGCAACGCGGCGGCCTGACGGCGGCGGACCTGGCGGCCGTGGGCATCACCAACCAACGCGAAACGGCCGTCGTATGGAACCCCAAAACGGGCCAGCCTTATTACCCCGCCATCGTGTGGCAGGATACGCGGGTGGGCGACTTGGTGCGGGAACTGGAAAAGGAGGGCGGCCAGGATCGTTTTCGCGTCAAAACGGGCCTGCCCCTGGCGACCTACTTCAGTGGGCTAAAAGTCAAGTGGATTCTCGACCACGTACCGGGTGTGCGCCAGGCCGCCGAAAACGGCGAGGCGTGGTTCGGAAACCTGGACGCCTACCTGATCTGGCACCTGACCGGCGGCGTGGACGGCGGCCGGCACCTGACCGACGTGACCAACGCCAGCCGCACCCAACTGATGAACCTGCAAACCCTGAACTGGGACCGCGAGATCCTCAACACTTTCGGCATTCCGCGTCCGATGCTGCCCACCATCCGCTCCAGCAGCGAAGTCTACGGCGTGGCGACCGGCGCGCTGGCGGGCGTGGCCGTGGCGGGCGACCTGGGCGACCAGCAGGCGGCCCTGGTCGGGCAGACTTGTTTTCGGCCCGGGGAGGCGAAAAATACGTACGGTACCGGCTGTTTTATGCTCATGAACACGGGCCTCCACCCCGTGCCTTCCACCTACGGCTTGCTCACTACCGTGGCGTATCAGTTTGGCAAGGACGCCGCGCACTACGCCCTCGAAGGCAGCGTGGCCATTGCCGGCGCCCTGGTGCAGTGGTTGCGCGACAACCTGGGAATGATCGAAAAGAGCAGCGACGTGGAAACGGTGGCGCGCACGGTGGAAGACAACGGGGGCGCGTATTTCGTGCCGGCCTTTTCCGGCCTCTACGCCCCCTACTGGAAAGCCGACGCGCGGGGCGTGGTGGCGGGTTTGACGCGCTACGTCAACCGGGGTCACCTGGCCCGGGCGGTGCTGGAAGCCACCGCCTACCAGACCCGCGAAGTACTCGATGCAATGGAAAAAGATTCCAACATTTCCATCAGTTCCCTGCGCGTGGACGGGGGAATGGTGGTAAACGAACTGCTGATGCAGTTCCAGTCCGACATCCTGGACGTGCCGGTGGTTCGCCCGAAAATGATCGAAACCTCGGCGCTGGGAGCCGCCTACGCCGCCGGGTTGGCCGTGGGCTACTGGAATGATCTCGAAGACCTCACCCAAAATTGGGGCATCGACAAAACCTGGGAGCCGAACCTGAAGGAAGAACGGCGGGCGAAATTGTACGCCGGCTGGAAGAAAGCGGTGGAGCGCTCGTTTGACTGGGCAGAATAAATGCCCGGATTGAAATTCTATTTTTATAAAAATAATACTTCCCTCCGTACACAATAAAAACCATTTTCGTATTTAAAAAACTGAATTGAAAGCTTTTGCAATGTATTTTGATTCACGGGTACTCATCCTGAATTGAACTTTGGCTAGGTTACTTTTCTGCGTTCCGGTTCATTCAACGTCGTACTTACTCAACCACCGCGCGACTTGTATGAGAGAAATATACCTGCCTTCGTTCACCGAGATTTTCCCCAAAGTTTTTCTGGCGGTTCTCCTGAGCTGCTTCGCCCTGGTGGCGCTGGGACAAGACCCGACCGACCAGCGGGCAACCGCCCGGCTTCAGGCGGGGGACACGCTGGGAGCCATCGCCGTGCTGAAAAAAGAACTGACGTCGGTTCGCAAACCCGCCGACGTAGCCAACGCGGAAGGCTTCATCAAGTACCTGCAACACGATGACGCGGGGGCGCTGGAAGACTTTGACCGGGCCATCGACCTGAATGCCGACCACGCCGTAGCGTATCACAACCGGGCATTGGTCGAAGGTCGGCTGGCCATGGACAGCGAAGCCGCCGGGGATTACGCGGCGGCCATCCGCATTGATCCGTACTTTCTGGCGGCTTACTGGAGCCGGGGGCTGGCCAAGGCCGGGACCGGAAACTACGCGGAGGCCGTTCGGGACTTTTCCTCCGTTCTGGCGATGAAGCCCGACTGGACGGCTGCCCTCTACCAACGCGCACTGGCCTACGGCCGGCTGAAAGAATACAAGAGGCAGGTGAGTGACCTGGATCAGATCGTTCGGTTGACCCCGCACGACGTCAAAGTTTACCTGGCGCGGGGAATGGCCAAAGCCCGTCAGGGTCGTTACGACGAGGCCGTGGATGATTACGACCTGGCCCTGGGCCTGGAGCCGGAAAACCACGACGCCCGTTTTCATAAAAACGCCGCGGAAGAAAAAGCATTTGGCCGCCGGGCGGGTACGGAAGCCTTGACCAGCACCAAAGAATAACGCCCCCCGAATTGTAGCCTTACCGGATTTGGATCCGGAAGACCCTGCTTGCCCGCCCGGAACCTTCCGGGCGGGTTTTTTCGGATCCGCTCCGCAGGCAAGGCGCACTTTTGGGGCAGTCAACGACCGCCGGGGAAGCCGGGCGGGTAGCAGTCAATGGTTGGTTTGCTACTCCAGCAGCGACACGTGCCCCTTGTAGCGACGTCGGGTGTACCGGATCAGGTAGAAGTAATCGCCGGTGGGGTAGTTGCCGCCCTCCCAGCGGAAATCACGGCGGTTGGATTGAAAAGCCAGCTTGCCCCAGCGGTTGTAGATCTCAATGCTTTCGAAGCGTTCCTGGCAATTGTCGCTGGGCAGGTTGGGGATGGTAAAGGCGTTGTTCCAGCGGTCGCCGTTAGGGGTGAACACGTTGCTGGGCTCGAATACGTAATCCGCGGGCTGGTCGCGAATGAGCAGGCTCACCGTCACGGTATCGAAGCGGTCGTTTCCGCAGGTATTGTCTTCGGTGATGAAGTCAATGACGTAGGTGCCTTCCTCCCGACCCTGTAAAGTTCCGCAGTCGGGATCCCACGCGAAGGGTGAAATCACCCGGCCCAATCCGGATTTTTCCTCAAACCGCATCCCCAGGTCGGCCAGGTTGAATCCCCGGCCCTGCGCTTTCAAGGTGATCAGGTCCCGGTCAGCATCTTCGGCAATGACGTCGAACACGATGGCTTGGCCGAGGGCAATGGGCGAAAGCGAATCGGCGGGGTTGGGGTTGAGTCCAATGTAGAATTCCCCGGCGTTGCCCGGCAAGGTAGTGCGGACGGTGGGAGGAATGTTGGAATCCAACGCGTAGTTCAGCGTTACCGTGGTGATGCTGCTCTGGTTCACGTCGCACCGTTGGTCGCGGACGATGAAATCCACCACGTAGGTACGCTGGCTGGTGGCCGCGCACGTCGGCTTCCATTCGAAAGGAGTCGTGAGGCTGCCAACCGCCGAGCCATTGGTAAAACGCATCCCCACCGCGGCCAAGTTGAAGCCCCGGCCAACGGCTTCCAGGGTGATGTTGTCGCGGTCGGCGTCGTTGGCGGACACGTTGAACCGCAGCTGGCTGGTGTCCCTCAGCGTCGCCGTATTGAGGGGCAGGTTGGTTTCAACGGTGGGTTTCCGGTTGAGGCGGGGTTTGAAGAGAATCTTCACCAGCAGGGTATCCGTTTGGGGAGCGGGACAACCCTGGTCACGGGCAATGATCTCGAAGATGAGCGGTTCGTTGTTGGTGCTTTCCGCGCAGGTATTCCAGCACAGCTGGGTGCGGAGCGTATCGCCGCGACCCCTGATCAGGCCACTGCTGGGCGTGAGGGTGACGAAGTTCTTGTTTTCGAAGTTGAGGGGACGGAGGGAAAGCGTGAGCTGGGTTTGCGGATCGGAATCGGTCATCAGCAGGTTGAAACAGCGTTCCCCGTCGGGTTCGATGATGAGGGTTTCCCGCGAGGAATAAAACCCGGTTTTCCCCACTTCGCGCATGTTGACGCCGGGCGCGGCATTGCGGGGACAATCGAGGGCCATCAGCTGAAAGTCGCGCCGGACGGCCCCGATTTTCACGTTGTCGCGGTACTCTTCGCACAACACGGAAAATACGTACAGACCGGTTTGATTGGCCGTGACGGTAAGTTGCCCGGTGGCCGGATTGATGCGCAACGGCCTGGGGCCGGGAATCACGTTGTTGAGCGTGATGCCGGCGGTCCAGGTGACCGGGGGGTAGTTTGAGCTACCAGTGTTGGCGGGGCTGGGTGCGCTGGGCGAGCTGTACCCGCGGTACGGGGTTACCAACGAATAGCGAAGCTGGTCGCCGTCGGGGTCGGTGGCACCGAAGTTAAACGCAAAAGGCTCGTTGAGGCAGATGTAGTCGCCCACTGGCTTGCCGAACTTGGGCGAGGAGTTGAGCAGGGCAGTCCCGTTGCGGATCACCGCCGGGAATTCCAGGTAGAAGGTGTTGCCCACGTCGCCCGGACGCTGGATGTTGGTGATGGTGCCGTTGCGGCAGCAACGCTCCCACACCACGTAGTAGCCTTCGGCGTCGGTGAAGAACTCCTTGCTGAGCGAAAGCGGGGCCCCGTACCGGATCAGCCGGGTTTTGACGCGGGCGTTGGTGCAGGTGGGATTGGTGTAGTTTACCGACTCGTTGCCCAACCGGGGAAGCGTGAGGGTAAGGACGGGAGAATTGTCCCGCTTCCGGAAGACCGTGGCCGTAATGTTGGCGTCTTCCGCCTGGGGATTGCCGTTGATTTCGTCGAAGTACAGGTTGAGCGTGAGCTGGTAGGTGCCCAGTACCCGGTCCGTCAGGGTCAACTCGAACTCGCCACCCACGATGTGCGTGGCCCAGGCGGCCCGGGAAAGGATCAGCAAGGCCAGCAGCCATCCAACCGTATAAATTCTTCTCATAGCGTAGAAATAGTGATGAATGGCGGCCAACTGCCCGCCCGTCCGGGGTAATTCGGAAAATAAGGAAACGAAAGGTACACACATCTTACTTCAAAAAGAATAGTTTTGCGATAAAATAGTCAATTACTTCGATGAATCGCCCCCAGCGAGGGTTGGAAAACGTCCGGGAGGGGATCAGCGGGGGAGTGGGGAGCTTGGCGAAGCGCGGACACCGGATGGGAAAAAGGAAAGACAAACAGTTCGTACTGGAAAACATCCGCGTGGAGGACTTTGCGGCCGAAGGCAAGTGCATTGCCCGTCACGAAGGAGCCGTGGTTTTCATCGAAGGGGTCGTTGCCCCGGGAGACCTGGTGGACGTGCGCGTGCTGCGGAAGAAAAAGAACTTCCTGGAGGCGGTGGTCACGCGCGTCCACGCGTTTTCGGACCAGCGGGCAGAACCGTTCTGCGAGCACTTCGGCGTTTGCGGCGGGTGCAAGTGGCAGCACATCCCCTACGAAACGCAGCTTCGTCAGAAACAGCAGCAAGTAACCGACCACCTCGAGCGCATTGCCAAGGTATCCCTGCCACCGATCAGTCCGATCCTGCCTTCGGCCCGAACCCGGTACTACCGCAACAAGCTGGAATTTACCTTTTCACCCAACCGCTGGCTCACGCCCGACGAGATGCACGCCGAAACGGACTCGGAAAAACGGGCGCTGGGTTTCCACATTCCCCGGCGGTTCGACAAGATCCTCGACATCCGCCGTTGTCACCTGCAACCCGACCCTTCCAACGCCATTCGGTTGGCCGTCAAAGCGTTTGCGCTGGCCAACGACCTGCCGTTTTTCGACAACGTGCACTTCGAGGGACTGCTGCGCAACCTGGTCATCCGCACCACCGACGCCGGCGAAGTGATGGTGATCGTGCAGTTTTTTCAAGCCGACCCGGTGGCAACCGAAAACCTGCTCGTTTACCTCCGCGAAGCATTTCCCGAAATTACCTCCCTGCACTACGTGGTCAACGGCAAGGGCAACGATACTTTCCACGACCTGGAGGTAGTTCTTTTCCACGGCCAGCCGTACCTCACCGAGCGAATGGAGGACCTGCAGTTCCGGATCGGAGCCAAGTCGTTTTACCAGACCAACGCCGCCCAGGCGTACGAACTCTACCGGGTGGTCCGCACCTACGCCAACATCCAACCGCACGAAACGGTCTACGATCTCTACACGGGTACGGGAACGATCGCCAATTTCGTGGCGCGGCAGGCGGGCAAGGTAGTGGGGCTGGAGTACGTGCCCGCGGCCATCGAAGATGCCAAGGCCAATTCCGCCCTCAACGGCATCCAAAACACCGCCTTCTTCGCCGGCGACATCCGGCACCTGCTCACGGAGGATTTCCTGCGGGCCAACGGCCGCCCCGACGTCGTGATCACCGACCCGCCCCGGGCGGGAATGGAAGCCCCGGTCACGCAGATGCTGCGGCGGGCCGGGCCGGGCCGGATCGTCTACGTGAGCTGCAACCCCGCCACGCAGGCGCGCGACCTGGCCTTGCTCGACGAAGCGTACGCCGTGAAGGCGGTGCAACCGGTGGATATGTTCCCGCACACCTACCACGTGGAAAACGTGGTGCTGCTGGAGCGGAGAAGCGAAGCCGGGGGTTTTTAGCGTTTCAAGGGGAACAAATGCGTTGCTTTCAGGCGGCAACTACTT
>JACMKY010000598.1 GCA_014379925.1 Cytophagales bacterium
AGAGGGACCACTCACTGGTTGAAGTGATGGCTGGGCGTGGGGGTAGCTTGGTTTTTTTTGGATTTGGTCACCTTCAACCAGCCCGAGGCGCGCCAGCACCGGAAACGCTCCAATACCACGACCGTAGTGCTTGCGATGGACCATTGGCGTCTGGTCAGGCCTTATTTTGCGGCTTGTTCTACTTTTTCCGCATTTCGGTCGAGTGGTGCGTAACAAGCTGCCAGTGCCCGTCGCGGCGGACAAAAACGTTGGTGAACCGTAACGCAAATTCGCCAGGTATTCCCTTGTACGTTCCTTTCAGGTTCTCGCGTCCGGTTACAACCGCCACCTCACCGTAGAGGGACACTTTCATATCCTCGTCCGTGATGAGTTCAGGCTTCATCTCCCTCGATGCGAACACGGCGATATCCGCGTCCCTTTCCACGACGGAACCGTTCATGGCCGTAATGCGAAATTCCTTCGCGTACAGGTTTTCCAGAAACGCAACATCGCCTTTGATGCGCGCCGTTGCCCACTCGTTCTGGAGTCTTATCAGCTCCTTCTCGGTGCCGCCGGGGGACTGAGCCCAACCCGGCACGGCCATCATACATCCCCAAAAAACGGCAGCGGCGAAATGCTTCGTTAAAGCAGCAAACTTGTTCATAGAACTCACCTTGTTAAACAGGTTGTACAACATTGGATCTTTACAGCCTAACGATGTAATCAATCCTACGAAAGATAACCAACACGAATCCGAAAACAAAAACCTTGGTTTTGTGAAAGAGTCGTTTCCAAAATAACGAATTGTTTTAAATTCATTCTTAAACCGGTATATCTGTTCTGCATTGGCGCTGAGCGGCCGTTCGGCAACGAATGCTTCAACGGTTGGCGGGGGTGGGTTGGAACGCAGCCCGGATCCCCGGCATACAATATCCTAGCGCTTAAAGCCATTGCCGGCGTTCACCGACAACAACGGCAACGGCTGGGCAGCGGGTAACTCCTCCTGGTCAAACCGGAAGAGCTGGTCGTCGTCCGAAAGCCGCGGAATGCACCGCCTTACGGTAGAACGTGCGCTACACGCAGGACAAGATCACCGCACAAGCCTCCCGGATCTGGGCTTCGGTAATGGTCAGGGGAGGGGCGATCCGCAGGGAGTTGTCGCAGTAGAGAAACCAGTCGGTCAGCACCCCGCGGGCAATGGCCCGGTCAATGATGGGCTTGAGCACCGCGAAGGATTCGAACTCCACGGCCATCATCAAACCCCGGCTCCGGATGGCCCGGATGGCCGGGTGCACCAGCAGATTCCGGAAAAGTTGCTCCTTGGCAGCCACCCCTCCGAGCAAATTCTCCTCCAGAATCACCGCCAGGGTGGCCAGCGAAGCCGCGCAGCTCACCGGGTGCCCCCCGAACGTGGTGATGTGACCCAGCATCGGGTTTTCCTTCAACGCCCCCATCACTTCCCGGGAAGCAATGAAGGCCCCGATGGGCATGCCTCCGCCCATGCCCTTGGCACACACCAGCACGTCGGGCACGGTGCCGAAGGATTCGAAGGCGAACAGCGTACCCGTCCGCCCGAAGCCCGCCTGGATTTCGTCCAGGATGAGCAACGCCCCCGTTTGGCTGCACCGTTCGCGCAGGGCCCGCAAGTAGGCGGCCTCCGGTACGCGCACGCCCGCTTCGCCCTGCACCGTTTCCACCAGCACCGCCGCCGTCCGGCCGGAAATGCGCGCCACGTCTTCCAGCCGATTGAACCGGATGTGCCGGATGTCGGGCAGCAGTGGACGGTAGGCCCGTTTGAACAACTCACTGCCACTCACCGACAGGGCGCCCTGCGAAGAACCGTGGTAGGCGTCCAGGCACGAGATGATTTCCGTCCGGCCCGTGTAGCGCTTGGCCAGTTTGAGGGCGCCCTCAATGGCTTCACTGCCCGAGTTGGTAAAGTACACGTTGTCGAGCGGCGGCGGGAGCTGTTCTACCAACCGGGCCGCCAGTGCCGTCTGCGGAGTTTGCACCAGTTCCCCGTACACCATCAGGTGCAGGTACTTGTCTACCTGCTCCTTGATTGCCCGCACCACCCGGGGGTGCCGGTGACCCACGTTGCTCACGCCGATGCCCGAAATCAGGTCCAGGTACCGCTTTCCGTCCGGACCGTACAGGTACACGCCTTCCGCCCGCTCGACTTCGAGCATCAGCGGAAAATCGGTGGTCTGAGCCAGGTGTTGCAGAAATAGTTGGCGATGGGTCATAAACGGTCGATGCTCCTTGGTCGATGGTCAATGGACCATTGACCTTCTATACAAATAAAGCCCGGTGCTTGTTCAACTAGAAAAGGTTTGCAAAAACAATGAGCGCCGAATTGCTTATTTTTCAAACATTCTATATTTTTGTTTGAAAAATAAAATAATTGATGGGAGAGGGCAAAGCCGAGG
>JACMKY010000599.1 GCA_014379925.1 Cytophagales bacterium
AAAAAAGTAGTCAACCCGCTTTATTGCCATAAGGCAATTCCAGGAGCAGCCCCATCCGATACTTTTGCCGTGAAACAATCTCAGTTGTATCGTGCGCACGAAAAGCACCCTCCACTGGTTGCACTTCAGTTTGTTCGGGTTGACGCTGTGGTTCTTCGGAAACTTCTACGAGGAAGTAATTCTGATGCCCAACTGGTTGGCCGCGCCAATCGAGGTCCTGAAAAGTTACAACCGCTATTACTCGGTGGTCATCCAGTACCATTACTACGTTCCGGTTACTCAGTTAGCGGTTGTTACACTCATCGTCTTGTGCTTTACCAAGAACCCGGCCCGACAAATCGGCTTGGTTAAACTGCGTCGGGCGGCCGTTTGGGGAACGATGGGTCTCTTGCTGACCGCCTACGTCGTTCTGACCATCAACCTGGATTTGTTTATCGGTGAGCTACGGGTAACCGAGCGGGTAGCCCATCAAAAAGGGCTGGTTTGGATGATTGCCAACGCGGCCCGGTTGTTCTGCGTTGGGCTGGCTTTCCGGTATACTTTTCAAGTGCGTGACCAGTTACGCGATAAGTTGGTTGCCGAAGAAGCGCAGCCATCTCAGAAAGGATAGCGTTTCTTCGGACTGGGCCGCTTTTGCCGATTGCGGGACCGGGTTCCCTCCGACGGGGTTGGGTACTTCACTTTTTGAACCGGATGCGGGTTTTCACCTTTTTGCGGACGGGCCGGTTGTTTTCCAGACTCGGCTTCCATTTCGGACCTTGTTGCAGCACCCGGACGGCTTCCTCGTCGCAACCGTAGCCCAGGCTCTTGAGCACCTTGAAATCCGTGAGCGTACCGTCCGGTTCGACGGTGAATTCCAGCCCGACGGTGCCTTCCACTTTCCGCTGGCGAGCCAGTTCGGGATAACGAATCTGCTGGTTGAGGTATGCTTCGAACGCCGCGTAGCCGCCGTCGGGCTGGGGGCGGGCCAGGTTCTTATTCGCACCGTACCCCATTACGACCACTTCGCTCAACGACTGGTTGTCGGCGGCCAGGACGATCTCCAGCGGAAGCCTGGACAAAATTGAATCGTTCAGCGCCACCTCCCGGGGTGCGTAGCCGATAAAACCCACCACCAACGTGCTGCCGGGCCGGGCCAGCAGCGAAAAGACGCCGTTGCGATCGGTGGTTACGCCTTCGGTACTGCCTTTCACCGTTACGCTGATTCCCGGCAGGGTAAAACCCTCTTCCGCCGAAATCACTTTTCCCGTAACCGTGACCGGAGCGGAAACCGACGCAACGCGCTTCGGCCGGTCCTTCGCGTTCGCGGCCGAGCGTTCGGCCACTGCCTCCGAACGGACAACCACCGGAACGGAATCCTTTTTCTCGGTGGTTTCGGCGTCCGTCACGGGTTCCATCAAGGGGGCCGCCGCCGGTTTTTTGGCCAGCGTGGCGGGATTCCGGGCCTCGACTTTTGCTTCCGGCCGGGGGTTTAGGTTCAGCGAAGGCGCGAGAAACGCGGGCTTGGCCTCCCCGGCGGGCCGCAAAGTTCTTTCGTAAGCGTCGGCGGATGCTTGCCGGGCCACCTCGCGCCGACGGTCGTTGCGGACCAGCACCAGGGCGGGCCGCTGGTAAAGGACCAGGGTATCGGGGTAAGTCGGGGTTTCGGTCAACGCTTCGCTGGCTGGTTCCCCGGTCCGGCTCAATTGGTTGGTCAGCACGATGACCGAAGCCAACAGCAGCACCAGGAGCGTGGCCGCAATGCTCCAGGGTTGGAACACCAAGGGCCGGGTTTTTCTGGCGTCCCGGTTGATCCGGCCCGCGAGCCGCTTGTTGAGTTCTACCAGGTCTTTTCCCAGAAAGGAGGGTTGCGGCCGGGCCGAGAAGCTTTCCAGCGCGTCGGAACAGAGCGGACAATCCAGGCAGTGCCGTTCCACCGCGTGCCGCTGCCGGCCCGACAGCTCCCCCGTTACGTACTGCCGGATCACGGCCGGCGTCAGATGATTGTGTTCACTGGTGAGTTCCACTCCGGTATTCTTCGTTATTTTTTAAATCGCTCTCCTTAACGGATAGATTGCTCTCCTTAACGGAATGCCGCCCGGGGAATGCCGAACGCAGTTCCTCCCAAGCTTGGTCCGGGTGCGGTCAGCCCTGGTGTTTTTCCACGTAAATCCTCAGGTTCCGCTTGCCGTTCTGAATGTAGCTCTTCACTTTGTTGAGGTCGTAGCCGGTGATTTGGGCCACTTCCTTGTAGCATTTCTGTTGGAGGTAAAACAGCTCCAGGCAGGTTCTTTGTTCAGTGGGCAGCTCCCGCAGGCCTTTTTCCATCCGGGTCAATGCCTGCTCCAGGGTTTCTTCCTCGGTTAGGTGTCCGGTACCGGGAAATTCCATACCCAACCTGTCCTCCCCGTTCGAACCCGCGTCCCGCACCAGTTCGTCGAAGCTGTAGGCGACCGCCTCCCGGCCTCCCTTCGATTGTCGCGAGCGCAGCCACATCAGGCAGTGGTTCTTGACCAGCGTGTGCAGCCAACTCTTAAAATGAAGGATTGAGTTGTTCCGGATGGCACCCCGTTTCAGTTCTTCGACCAACTTCTCAAATACCTGCATAACCGCGTCCTTGGCGTCTTCCTCGTTGCGCAGGTATTTGAGGCACACGCCGTAGACCAGGTGAACGTACCGTTGGAAAAGTTCACCCACCAGCCCAACGTCCCAACGCGGCTCCGCGTCCGGGTCCTGGTACTGGCGGATGAGTTCGGCATCGTCCAGCTTTTCGAAAGGAGCGGGTTCTTTGCGCGGCGAACGTCGGAAAAACATCGGGTTGGTTTCGGATGGCGGAGGGCGGATTTCGCACGTGCGCCGCTCCGGCAATGCACAAGGTAAGCATTTCCGTCCGTTTTATGGAATGCAGCGCGAAAGCGCATCCTGCCGAAGCAACCAATCAGCACCACCATGAGCAAATTTCTTTCCATTCTCACTTGCGTACTTTTCTCCTGGCTCGCTGCCGGGCCCGCCGAGAAACGTACCATCACCGGAACCGTTGTCGCTGCCAACGACGGTTCGGTCCTGCCCGGCGTCAGCGTCGTGTTGAAAGGAACCCGCACCAACGTGGCCACCGACGGTCAAGGCACGTACGCCTTAACCGTGCCGGACGAAGGGGCCACCCTGGTGTTCAGCTTCATCGGATTCGTTACGCAGGAAATCAAAGCGGGGAAACGAACGCGGATCGACGTGAAGATGCAGGTCGATGCCAGGCAACTGAGTGAACTGGTGGTGACCGGCTACGGCGTCCAGCGGAAAAGAATGGCTACTGGCTCGGTCGCTGCCGCGCCGTCTTCCCGGCCGGAACGAAAAGCAGCCCGAGTCAACACTGAAACGTTAGCGGATGAAGCGGAAGCACCCGCCCCTCCGGCAGCCGACCAGCCCCGACCCGTTCACAACACCGAAGAGTACGACGCCATCCACGAAAATCCCTTCCTGGCGCCCGCCCGGCACCCGCTTTCTACCTTCTCGATCGACGTGGACGCGGCCTCGTACGGCAACGTGCGCCGTTTCCTCCGCAACGGACAGGCCCCACCCAGGGATGCCGTGCGGATCGAGGAAATGGTCAACTACTTCCGTTACGATTACTCCCCGCCGACGGGCGAAGCGCCCTTCGCCGTCCACACCGAACTGGCGGAATGTCCCTGGGCGCCGGCGCACCAGTTGCTGCACATTGGCTTGCGGGGAAAAGTCATCCCCACCGAAAACCTGCCGCCTTCCAACCTGGTCTTCCTCATCGACGTGTCGGGTTCCATGGACGAGCCCGAGAAACTGCCCCTGCTGCAAGCCGCTTTCCGCCTGCTGACCGAGCAACTGCGCGCGCAGGACCGCGTGGCCATCGTCGTGTACGCGGGGGCGGCGGGTCTGGTGTTGCCCGCCACGTCCGGCAGCCAGAAGGAGAAGATCCTGGCGGCCATTGATGGCCTGGCCGCGGGCGGCTCCACGGCGGGCGGCGAAGGCATCCGGCTGGCTTACCAGATTGCGGAGCAAAACTTCCGGCCCGGGGGCAACAACCGCGTCATCCTGGCCACCGACGGCGACTTCAACGTGGGCGTGTCGAGCAACGCCGAGATGGAGCGGCTGGTGGCGCAAAAACGAGAATCCGCGGATGGCCGCCCCAACGTGTTTCTGACGGTGCTGGGTTTCGGCATGGGCAACTACAAGGATTCCAAAATGGAAATCCTGGCCGACAAGGGCAACGGCAACTACGCCTACATTGATACCATTCTGGAAGCCAAAAAGGTGTTGGTAAATGAATTTGGGGGCACGTTGTTCACCATTGCCAAGGACGTGAAGTTGCAGATCGAGTTCAACCCCGCCAAAGTGAGGGCCTACCGGCTGATCGGCTACGAGAACCGCGCCCTCCGGAGTGAGGATTTCAACGATGACCGCAAGGACGCGGGTGAACTGGGTTCGGGCCACACCGTTACGGCCTTGTACGAGATCGTACCGGCCAACCCGACGGTGGAGTTCAAGCTGCTGGGTTCGGTGGACAGCCTGAAGTACCAGCAAAACCGCGTGAACCCCCGGGCTCACCAATCGGGCGAACTCCTGACGCTGAAGCTCCGCTACAAGGAACCCGACGGGAACGGCAGTAGACTGATTGAAACGACGGTCACGGACGGGGCAAAAAATGGGCTGCAAACCTCGGACAATTTCCGCTTTTCCGCCGCTGTAGCCGCTTTCGGGATGCTCCTCCGCGATTCGGAGTTCAAGGGCAAAGCTACCTACGCCGACGTGCTGCGGCTGGCGGAAGGCGCCAGGGGCCGGGATGCGGAAGGCTACCGCGTTGAATTCATCAACCTGGTGAAATCAACGCGGCTACTGGCAAAAAAATAAGGTCGAAGCCTGTCCGAATCCGGTAGATTCGGACAGGCTTTATTCCCGGGACCCCTCCCGGTCGTTACCGCTTTTCCACCAACGCTTCCACCTGGTACTTATACAACTGCTCGTAGTAGTCGGTAGCCATCCGGCCCGACTCGAACTCCGGTTCCACCTCGCGCATCGCGGTTTTGATCAGCCGCAGGAACTCATCCGGTTGCCCGTAGTACATCGGCACGATTTCGTTTTCCAGCACGTCGAGCAGGTTGTTGGCCTCGAGGTCATCCTTGACGTTTTCGGGTTGCTTGGCATCGCCGAGGGGAATGAGGAATCCGTTTTCGCCGTGCCGCACGAATTCCGGTATCCAGCCGTCGGCGATGGAGAGGCTGGCGGTTCCGTTCATGGCGGCGGTCATGCCGCTGGTGCCCGAGGCCTCGCGCGGAAAGCGGGGCGTGTTGAGCCACACGTCGGAGCCCTTCTTCAGGTAGGCCGAAAGCTGCAGTTCGTAGCCCGTCAGCACGGCACAGCGCCGGAAGGGTCTGGTCCGGCGGATGATCTCGTTGAACAGGTTGATGGCCCCGTAGTCCTTGGGATAGGGCTTGCCGGCCCAGATCACCTGAACGGGCCGGTCGTCGCGGGTGACCAGCTCCTGGAAACGCGCGAAGTGCCGCAGAATCAGGTCGGCCCTTTTGTAGCTGGCAAACCGCCTCGCCCACACCACGGTCAGCACGTCGGGATCGAACAGGTTGCCCGTCTGGTCGACTACGACCTTGAAAAGGGCTTTTTTCAGTTCCTTCTTCCGCGCCAGCAGGGCCTGGTCGTCATCGGCTGCCAGGGCGGCGTGCAACTCCCGGTCGCGCCAGTAGGTGCCGTTCTGGGAGTTGGTGATGGAATTGATCCGGCAGATGCCTTTGTAATGCCCCCACATTTCGTTGGCGACGATGCCGTGCACCTTGGAAACGCCGTTGGCGATCTTTGACATCCGCAGGGCCGTGAGGGTATAGTTGAGGCTGTCGCCCTCCACCCGGGCGATTTTCTTTACTTCGTCCACCGGAACGTCCCCGAAGAAGGTCATCTTGTCGAGCAACCCGATGGGATGCTCTTCGTTGCCCGCCAGCTCGGGCGTGTGCGTGGTGAAGACCAGCCGTTTTTGTACCTCTTCCAGGCTTTGGTGTTTCTGGTACAGATAAAAAGCCAGCGGCAGGCCGTGGCCTTCGTTGAGGTGGTACACGTCCACGTTCAGTTTCAGTTCGTCGAGCAGCTTGCCGCCGCCCACGCCCAGCAGGATGGACTGGGCAATCCGGGCGGCCGTATCCGAGTCGTAGAGGTGGTGGGAAATGGTGCGCGAGATGTAGTCGTTTTCGGGAATGTCGGTGGTGAGGAAAAACATCGGGGCCGTGCCGAAGGTATCGGGACGGAGGAAAAAGGCCTTTACCCGCACGTTGGTGTCGTGGATGGGGATGGTGAATACCAAACCCGTGTCCTCCAGGAAGGAATAGTGTTTGTGCGTGAAATCCACCCGCAGGGTCTGGTCCTCGTTGCGGGCCTGGTCATAATAGCCGAACGTCCAGAGGATGCCGATGCCGATCACGTTCTGACGGAGTTCGTAGGCGCTTCGCATGTGCGAGCCGGAGAGAAAGCCCAAGCCGCCCGAATAGGTTTTCAGGGCCTGGTCGAGGGCAAATTCCATCGAGAAGTAGGCGACGGGTTTGTCAAACTGCTTGCTGGCGGCATACGTCTTGAATTCAAAAGCCATAAGGGTGGGGTTTGTGGGGTGTTTAACGGTTGGTCGGTTATATTCCGCGGGTTTGGTTCGGCACCGGGATCAATGGGCCGCCGGCCGGCCGCCGGAACGGAACACCGCGGCGGGCTTGCAGCCCCCAAACCTACCAATTAAAGCATTACGATTCAAACAAACCCCGCGTGACACGCCCGTGAACGGGCAACGGACGCGAAGGTGAGCACGCTTCTCCGTTGGCTGGGTGGAGCGGCGGCGGCTAAGATTAAGCCGTTGTTGCTTCGCACCCTTTTCCGGCCGAACTTGTGCTTGTCCAGCCCGAGACTGTCCGGTAAACAACGCAAACCTCTTTCCCCGCATGACAACCCGTGACATTACCAACTGCCGTCTCGTCAACCAACAAATTGCCGAAACGAAATTCAAGGCACCTCCCGAAATTGTGACCTGGCTGGGAGCCTTGCAAGCCCAGGAGTATGCCATGGCCAAGTGGGCAATTGGCTTGCGGCTGCCCGGGTCAAAGGAGGCCGATGTCGAAACCGCTTTCAACAACGGAGCCATTCTTCGTACCCACCTCCTGCGCCCGACGTGGCATTTTGTAACCCCGGCCGACATTCGCTGGCTGCTCGCGTTAACGGCGCCGCGGGTCCACGCGGTTAACGCGTATTGGTACCGTAAATTTGAGTTGGATAGCTCGGTTTTTAAGCGCAGCGCCGATACACTCGCCAAAACGCTGCGGGGGGGCAAGCAACTCACCCGCACCGCGTTGAAGTCCGCGCTGGAGGCGGAGAAAATCTTTGCCGCGGGCCTGCGGTTGGGCTACCTGCTGATGCGGGCCGAGCTCGACGGACTTATCTGCAGTGGACCACGCCAAGGCAAGCAGTTCACGTACGCCCTGCTCGATGAAAGCGTGCCCGTGACCAAGCCTTTTGACCGGGAGGAAGCGTTAGCGGAACTCACCCGGCGCTACTTCGCCAGTCGGGGGCCCGCTACCCTGGCGGATTTTGCGTACTGGTCCGGGCTTACCGTGAAGGAAGCCAAAGCCGGAGTTGCCACCCTTCCCCCGCACTTCGTGCGCGAAGTGGTGGATGGACAGGATTACGTGTTTGTACCAACCGCGTCGGGAAACCACGGCGAATTTCAAACGGCTTTCCTGCTGCCCGACTACGATGAGTACGGAATGAGTTACAAAAACCGCAGTGCCTTGTTTGATTCCGAAGCGAACACCCTCGGGAGCCCCGGTGGCAATACCGCCTACGACCGCGTGATAATCATCGATGGCGTGATAGCCGGTACCTGGCGACGGACAATAAAAAATAATGCCGTGGCGGTTGAGACCACTTCTTTTGCCTCGTTGAGCAAAACGAAGCAGCGGGCAGTAGCGAATGCCGTAAAACAGTACCGTTCGTTCGTGGGTAAAGCGCCGGAAGAATGATTGACCGGCGGGCCGTTCGCCTCAGACCGCCAATTTTCCCGATAGTTGGCTTTCCAGCTGCTTTTTAAGGTACTTCATGCAGCGCACTTTCTGACTTTTGACCACGTCCACACTTTCGTAGCCGAGTCGTTCGGCAATCGTTTTCAGGGGCAGTTGGTGGTAATAATACAGGGTAAGAATGGACCGGTTGCGCTCCGAAAGTCCGCTCAGGGCGGCGGCGACGGCTTCAATGCGTTCCTCGCGCGCAAACGGATCTTCGGCTTCCAGCCAATCGCTTTCCTCCCGTTCCGGTTCCTGCCAGGTCTCCCACCTTCTTCTCTCGTTGCGCTGCCGGGACATTTTTTTGAGGATCAAATGCTTGCCGATGCCGAAAAAATAGGTTTTTAAGCTGGCGTTCAACTGGTTGAGCTTGTTTCGGCGGATGTTTTCGTAGAGAATAAGAATGGCATCCTGGTAGATGTCCAGGGCTTCGGTGGCGTCCAACCCGAACGTTTTCTCGGACCATCTCAAGAATTCCCGCCGGTGCAGGAGGTAGAACTCGTCCAGCGCGCGTTCGTTGCCGTTCTTGAAAGCTTGGATGGGAGTGGTGTCCCACTGGTTGGCCGCTAAGGGAGCAGCCAGGTCGGATAAATGAGGATGCATGGGATCAACGGGGAAGTTGGGTACGGTTTGATTCAACGAACAAGGATTGGTCAAATCCGCCGCCCGAAACGTAATCGCACGGGGAGAAAAATCAGCGATTTTTTCAGTTTTCCCGGTTCCCGCGGCGGGGACCCTGGCCCGGGGTCGGTCCGCGGCGGGTTAATTTTGGCCGAATCATTGGGAAGTAGGAAAGAGCGTGCTATTTTTGGCCTTTGGTTTGTTGGCAAGTTCGTCGCGGCGTAGCGCCACTTGCCCACCAACAACCTACTTTTTCTAATCCAAATGAACTACACCCTTAGCCACATCCCCGAAAGAACCGAAAAACCCCGCGAATCCGGCTTTACCATGGTAATGGACAAAGGGCTGAGCGTACGCGAGGCCGAAGATTTTGTGGCTTCTTCCGGTGCCTACACCGACATTGTCAAGCTGGGTTGGGCCACTTCCTACGTCACGCCCAACCTGCGGGAGAAGCTGGACGTGTACCGCAACGCGGGAATTCCCACCTACTTCGGCGGTACGCTGTTCGAAGCTTTCGTGGTGCGCAACCAGTTCGACGACTACCGCCGCCTGCTCGACACGTTCCGGTTGACTTTTGCCGAAGTGTCCGACGGCTCCCTGGAAATGCCGCACGAACAGAAGTGTGAATACATCCGCCTCCTGGCCAGGCAGGTGACGGTGCTGTCGGAAGTGGGATCGAAAGACGCCGAGAAAATCATCCCACCCTACAAGTGGATCAAACTGATGCAGACCGAGCTACTGGCCGGGGCGTGGAAGGTGATCGGCGAATCGCGCGAGGCGGGCAACGTGGGATTGTTCCGCTCCAGCGGGGAGGTGCGCGAAGGATTGGTGGAGGAGATCCTGACGCAGGTGCCGTCGGAGAAAATCATCTGGGAAGCCCCCCAGAAATCACAGCAGGTGTTTTTCATCAAGCTGCTGGGGGCCAACGTGAACCTGGGCAACATCGCCCCCAACGAGGTGATCCCGGTCGAAACCATCCGGCTTGGCCTGCGCGGCGACACGTTCAACCATTTTCTGAACGGACTTCAGAAGTAGGCGGATGAGTTGATGAGTTGATGAGTTGATGAGTTGATGAGTTGATGAGTTGATGAGTTTGTAAACGTTTAAATAGGACCATCCTGGGAAAATCCCCAATGTCGTTTGTTGTTGCCTTGGTGCTTGCC
>JACMKY010000600.1 GCA_014379925.1 Cytophagales bacterium
CCCGAACGGGCCGCCGGGTGTGGTGCTTTCGGCGGAGCAGTTTATGAGCCGCTGGCGCGCCTGGCTCGATGGGTTGGGTGTCACCCAGCACGGCCTGGCTGCGAAGCACATTGCGGTTTACGAAATCGAAGCCACCTGTTTTGTGGATGCCCTGATAACCAGTTGTCCCGATCAGGAAAACGCATTGCAATGGGGTGGACAATTCTGGTTTGTCTTTGTCCATCAAGCAGATGCCTGGCGGATCACCAAACTGGACATTGCCCCACTCTGGATCACCGATTCGCCCGAAGCGCCGCCCGTGCTGGCCCACCTGAGGGCGTTGCTGGCTTTGGTTTCCGGTTAGTACTGCGTTACGGTTGAATTCAAACGTAACTTGTTTCCGATTTAATGTCCGGTGGGAATGGGACCCGAATGTCGTGGCACGGTTGACGAAACTTTGCGTACCACAACATCCAGGTCGCATTTTGGGGTCCAATGGAAGCTGATCGGTTTGCCAGTTACGAAGCCGATTGCGGGACCGACTACGGGACCGATTACGGGACCGATGCGGTGCGGATTTTCTGTCGTTGCTATCGGTTGAAACCAACGGTTTGCCTACCTTTGTCCAACGCCCGTTAACCAAATAAACCATGGAAAAACGCACCCCGCTCACCGAAAAGGAAACCGCCCCCCTCCGAAGCCTCGACGAATGGGAAGAGGATTTGCTCTACCGCTACCCGGAGGCGGACATCGCCGGTTCCGAACCGGGCCAGCCGGCCAAGGCCAAGGACGCTTACCGTGACTACGACAATCCGGGCCGCGACACGGTGCGGGAGTTTTACCGCCTCAACCACCAGTACCAAACTTACGACTTCGTGCGGGCCAAGGAGCGGGAGTTCCTTCGGTTCGACAAGCGCGAAATGCCGGTCTGGGGAGCGCTCGAATACCTGAATACCCTCGTGGATGATTCCGATCCCGATACGGACCTCGACCAGTTGCAACACCTGATGCAAACCTCCGAGGCCATCCGCGCCGACGGACACCCCGACTGGTTCGTACTGACGGGATTCCTGCACGACCTGGGGAAGGTGCTTTGCCTGTTTGGCGAACCCCAGTGGGCCGTGGTAGGCGATACCTTTCCGGTGGGTTGCGGTTTTTCGGACCGGGTCGTCTACCCCGAGTTTTTTGCCAGCAACCCCGACGCGCAGCACGAAACCTACCGCACGCCCTACGGCGTGTACGCGCCCAATTGCGGATTGCGCAACGTTCACCTGTCGTGGGGCCACGACGAGTACCTGTACCAACTTACGAAGGATCACCTGCCGGAGCCAGCCTTGTACATGATCCGTTACCACTCGTTTTACGCCCAGCACCGCGAGAACGCCTACGATCACCTGATGGATGACCACGACCGCGCAATGTTCGCCTGGGTGCGGAAGTTCAACCCCTACGACCTGTATTCCAAAAGCCCCAAGCCGCCGGTGGTAGCGGAATTGAAGCCCTACTACGAAGACCTGATTGCCAAGTACCTGCCCGCCACGTTGAAGCTGTAACCAATACCGCGCATCAAGGATTGGCAACCAGAACGTTGGAACAGCGCCGAACCACCCTCAAATCCCCTAAATGGGGTTGGGGGGTTCCTTTTTTTAACCCTCGATTCACATCAATACCGCGTCCCGGCCCCGCCGCCACCGAAATCCCCGCCGCCGAATTGGGTGCCTTGGTCCGGCGGGGTGGGCAGCCGGTTGCTGAACGTCTGAGCCAGCAACCCGGCTTCGGCATTCCGGATTTCGTCGGACGGGTCGTCTTCGTCGGCGCGGTAGGTCAGCCGGTAGCGTTTTTCCACCGCCGGCTTTTGCAGCAAACGAATGGAAAGGTAGGCCAGTCCAATCAGCAGGGTCCCCACGGCCGTTGCGGCGATGGCCGACGAAGGCGGGGGAAAGTACCGGACGTAGGTGAGTGCGGCCAGGACCAGGGTCAGCATGCCAGCCCACAACACCGGGCGACTACGCCGGCGAAGGGCCGCGATCAGGTAAAGAAGTGGTACCAAAAACGTGTACCCCAGGAAAAAACCCGCCAACGGCACGTTCGCCGCGGCCCGTTCCCGTTCGGCCAGCCGAATCGTGTTGATGTCGCGGTAAAGCAGCGTTTCCCGCCTCCGGTAATTTGCTTCGATGCGTTGTTGGTTGGCGTCGATTCGGGCCTGGTTTTGCGACCCGCGCAACGAGTCCGCCCGGAGGCCATCGTTTTCGGTTTGCAGCCGTCCGATCTCCGCGTAGTACGCTTCCCGTCGTTGCTCAATCGCCTCGATTTCCGGGTTGCTGAACTGCCGGTAATCCGTGGTGTCGTTGAGGGCGGCGTGGCCTTCGCGCACCGTGAAATAATTGCCGCTCAGGTAAAAAGTTAGCAAAGCCAGCAACTCCACCGTCCATAGGCACCCTGCCCAGTACCGGAAGGGCTGACCTTCCCCAGCCCCCCCTTCGTAGGAAGGAGCAGTCCGGTTGGTATTCCCGCCTCTTTTTGCCATCCCGTACAGCCCCGCCGACACGGCCATTCCCACGAAAGGCAGCAGCCACCTCCCCCACCCGAACCGGATACCGAAAAGAACTACCACCGTCAGCAAGCAGGCGTAGGCCAAAGCCGTCACCAGGCGGTCGGCGTAGCGGATGGCACCGGCGATCAGGATGGGCAGGGCCAGCAGGCAATACCAACGGACATTTTCCCCCCACGCGTCCCAAAAGAGGCTGGCCAGACCACCGATTCCCAGCGCGAGCGTAAAATACAGCAGGGCATCATCGATCCCACTCCGGTAGTGGTGTTTCCGACGGATGAAATACTCCAGTGCGCCTCCCGTGCCCACCCCGTAGAGTAGGTACAGGACGCCGAATGCCGCCGAACCACCGGAGTCCAGCAGCGGGTGAACGAACAAGGAAGCCAGGCCCGTTGCGCAGAGCGTAAAGAAAGCCGTGAACCCGAACAGTCCCACCCGCACGAACCCGTTGGGCGTAAAGAAAGGCGCCGGGTAACGCGCCTCGATCTGCCGCAGTTGTTCCTCAGTCAGCCAGTTTTTGCGCCGCCACCAACCGGCGAGCCGCCTTACCGCCAAGGCATCCAGCCACGCGGGATTGTACGCTTTCATAAGCCGTAAGTTATTAATTCGCAAGTTACTAGGTCGCAAATAGCCTTGTTGCATCGCAACCACGTAGGTCATCAGCAGTGCGAAGCATCATTTTATGACTCACGGCTTGCTGACTTATGACTGTTCAGCAAAAAGTAGATCACCCCGCCGCAGGACAGGACCAAGTAGAACAAAGCAACGTAAAAATTGTCGGCAATGCCCGACCGGAATACCAAGTAGGTGACCCCGGCGTAACCGTACAGCACCGCCATCAGCAGGAAAAAGAAAGAATGTTCGCGCCGGGCGTAGGCGATGAAGCCAAAGACCAGGCCCGCCAGCAGCGCGGCGTAGAGCGGGCGTTGGTCATCGCGGGTGAACAGGCCAGCCAGCGTGGCCACCAACAGCAGGTTGCCTCCGAAGCTCAGGTAGGTAAACGTGAAGTGCTTTTTGATTCCCCGGCGGGACTGGTAGCGGCCGACCGCCACCAGTCCCGCCCCGAGGGCGAGGGCTGTGTAGAGGAGCGAAGGTACCGCAAAATCGTTTTTGGTCAGCGCGTCCAGGGGGGTGATGGCCACGCCCGCCCACGCAGCCAGGGCCGTCAGAGCCAGGGAAAGCACGCCCCGGTGGTCGAAGTAGTAAGCCAAGCCCAAAAACAGCACTGCCGGGATGAAGGCAGCCAAGCCGTGGCGCGGGCCGAAAAAACGGTATTGCGCCTGCAGGTATCCCTCCAGGACCAGGAAGGAGAGGCAGCCCAGCAGCAACGCGTACGCCGCCAATGGCGTACGCGGCTCGACCGGCGTGACGGAAAAAGCGGGTTGGTTTCGATAAGCGTAATAAAAACCGGCAAAAGTAACCCCCACCAAGAGGCCGATTACCGCCTGGTGACCGATGGTGGCCAGGTTTTGGTAAATCAACCCGCCCAGCCCGGCGCTCAACAACAAAACCCCCGCGTACAGCACTGCTTGCAACTCTCCATTCAACGAAAAGGGTTTGGCCGCCGCCGCCCGCGTGAAATACCGGTGCTGTTCGGCGCTGATCAAACCCCGTCGAAGTAACTCATCGAGTAGTGGCATCGGTATGGGCAGGGAAGGGTTTTCAGGAAATATGGCACAAATATTGAATTAATACGAAATGATTTTGAAAAATTACATCGGTCCCCAACAATGTACGGCGCTTCGCTGGCGCACCCGATCTGAGCGGAAGGCTTTTTCGTTACATTTACCATTGCCAAATATAGTGTTCCAGATATATGAAGGACAAAAAATTTAAATTCAAGGACCTGCGGGTGTACGGCTCCGCGGAGTGGCTGGCCGACGGGAAGAAAGTATACCGGCAGGTATTCGACCGAAGTGAAACCACTTACGTTCATTGCGAGCTGTCTTTTTACAACAAGCTCTTCGACGAGGAAGACTGGAACGCTTACTTGCGGGTGCGCTGCGTGAAACTGCACGCCGACGGCACCCAGACCGAGGTCTGCGTGTTGGACGAGAACAAGACGGTGAGCAAGGATGAAAACGTGTTCACCTCTTTCGGCGGCTGGGGAGCCAAGAAGCCGGGCTCTTTCTGGAAAAAGGGCACCTACCAGTGGGAGGCCTACATCGACACCGAACTGGTGGGTACGCAGGCTTTCCACATTGAAGAGGTGGGATTGGTTACCAAGGAAGGCAACCCCTATTTCAACATCAAGTCCATCCGGTTGTTCGAAAGCCCGGGGCAGCCCCTGCCGGTGGAGCAGCGCAAGTACTACACCCAATTTCAGGCCGACAAGACCAAGTACATCTGGCTCGAACTCACGCTCGAAAACCTGGTGCCCAAGCCCTGGCACTGCGAAACAACCGTTAATTTCTTCAACAGTACCAAGCACTTCGTGGGTACGCACACCCAAGTCCAACCGGTGGACGTTACCACTGCCAAGGAAGACGTGGTGATCACCCTGGGCTGGGGTTCGGACCGGGCAGGAACCTGGCACAAAAACCATTACACGGCCGAGTTGATTTTCATGAACCAGCTCCTGGCCACGGTTCTCTTCGAGGTGGGTACGGAATTCACCGAAGGCGAAAACCGCATCGGCACCAGCCCCGCCACGGCGTTGCCGTTCGTGACGCAGCCGGGCAGCCCGCTGGAAGAAGAAAATCTCGAGGAAGTGATGGCCGACCTGAACGGCATGATCGGCCTGGAAAACGTGAAGGAGCAATTGGCTGACTATACCAACTACCTCAAATTCATTCGCCTGCGAATGGCGCAGGGCTTTGAGGAAAATCAGCGGATTAACCTGCACACCGTTTTCACGGGCAATCCGGGTACGGGAAAAACGACCGTTGCCAAGTATTTGGGCAAGATCTACCAGAAGATGGGCTTGCTTTCCAAGGGCAAGGTGACCGAAGTGGGCCGCGCCGAACTGGTGGGTGAGTTCATCGGGCAAACGGCCCCCAAGGCCAAGGACGTCATCGAACGGGCCCGGGGCGGCGTGCTGCTGATCGACGAAGCCTACTCGCTGGCGCGTTCGCAACAGGACAGCAAGGATTTCGGCAAGGAAGTGATCGAAGTGCTCATCAAGGAGATGTCCGACGGTCCCGGCGACATTGCCATCGTGGTGGTGGGCTACCCCAAGGAAATGCAGACGTTCCTCAATTCCAACCCCGGCCTGAAATCCCGCTTCAACCAGTATTTCGACTTTCCCGATTACCTGCCGCAGGAGTTGATGCAGATTGCCGACAGTGCCGCCCGCAAGAAGCGGGTCCAGTTCAGTCCGGAAGCGTCTATCCTGCTGTACCGCAGACTCACCGAGGCATTCCGCAACCGTGACCGGACCTTCGGCAACGCGCGTACCGTCTACGCACTGGTGGAGGAGGCCAAGATGAACCTGGGGTTGCGGGTAATGAAATCCCTCGATCCCAATACCCACACGCCCGAACAGTTGCAGTTGATCGACCCGGCAGACGTCGACAAGATCTACGCCAAGAAAGTCCTCCGCAAGCCCGACATCAAGACCGACCCGTTGTTGCTCGAAGAAGCGATGGCCGAGCTGGACGCCCTGGTTGGGTTGGACCAGGTGAAAACCGAAGCCCTCGAACTCATCCGGCTGGTGAAATACTACAACGAAACCGGCCGGGATGTTCTGAACAAGTTCTCCCTGCACACCGTGTTTACGGGCAACCCCGGTACGGGAAAGACAACCGTCGCCCGCATCCTTGCCAAGGTGTTCAAGGCCCTGGGCATCCTCGAACGCGGCCACCTGGTGGAGTGCGACCGGCAGGGCCTCGTAGCGGGCTACGTCGGGCAGACGGCCATCAAGACCCGCGAAGTCATTGACGAAGCGGAGGGTGGCGTTTTGTTCATCGACGAGGCGTACGCGCTGGCTTCCGGGGGCGGCAACGATTTCGGCAACGAAGCC
The DNA here is from genome assembly GCA_014379925.1 of Cytophagales bacterium. Taxonomy (GTDB): domain Bacteria; phylum Bacteroidota; class Bacteroidia; order Cytophagales; family ES-bin-26; genus ES-bin-26. The sequence goes on from JACMKY010000600.1 coordinate 6,492, forward strand.
ATCGAAACGCTGCTCAAACAGATGGAAGACCGCCGGGGACAGTTCATCGTGATCGTGGCGGGCTACACCGACCGGATGAACGAATTCCTGAAAGCCAATCCCGGCCTGCAATCGCGCTTCGACCGTACCCTCAACTTCGAGGATTACAGCACCGTGCAGCTGTGCCAGATCGGCCTGATGATGCTGGCCGAGGAAAACCTGGTTCCCGATGCCCGCGCCGCTGCGCACCTGAGCCGCTACCTGACGGGGCTCTACGAGCTGCGCGACAAGTACTTCGGCAACGCCCGCTCGGTACGCCAGGTAATCCGAGAGGCCGTCAAGAAGCAACACCTGCGCATGGCACTGTTGTCGAGCGACGAACGGACGCCGGAGGCCATGCAAACGCTTGCCTACGAAGACGTGGCGGATTTCCAGTTGAGCAACCTCGGCAAAGGAAACGGGATCGGCTTCCGGCTGACGGCCAAGTAGCCAACCGGTCGGTTCCCCCGGAAAGGCGGTTCGCACGCAGCGTGCGAACCGCCTTTTTTTGCGTTGGCACGCCGGTGGATTCGTGGAAAAGGCGTATTTTGGGGCGGACATGAATCGGTTCATCCGTGAAGAAAATCGTCGTTTTATCGGGGGCGGGCGTCAGCGCCGAAAGCGGCATTGCTACCTTTCGCGACGCCAACGGGCTCTGGGAGGGTCACCGCGTGGAAGACGTGGCCTCACCCGAAGGCTGGCAGCGCAATCCCCGGCTGGTGCTTGACTTCTACAACGAGCGGCGCAAAACCGGCCAGCACGCCCAACCCAACGCCGGACACCTGGCCCTGGCCGGTCTGGAAAAACACTTCGACGTGACCGTGGTGACGCAGAACGTGGACAACCTGCACGAAAAAGCCGGCTCTTCCCGCGTCATTCACCTGCACGGCGAACTCTTCCAGTCGCGCAGCACGGCGGACCCAACCCTGATTTACGACCTCGACGGCTGGGAATTGAACCTGGGCGATCGCTGCGAGAAAGGGTCTCAACTGCGCCCGAACATCGTTTGGTTCGGCGAGATGGTGCCCATGATGGAAGTGGCGGTCGAAGCGGCCACCGGAGCCGACGTGTTCGTCGTGGTCGGCACGTCGCTGCTCGTCTATCCCGCCGCCGGACTCATCGACTACGTGCCGCGTCCGGTACCCAAGTATGTGATCGACCCCCGGCTGCCCGATGTCGCTCCCCGCCCCAACCTGCACCTCATCGAAGCCAAGGCCAGCGTCGGTCTCCCCCGCCTGGCGGAAGAACTGATCGAGCAATACGCGCGGTAGGTCGGGTGACGACCGGGAAAAAGCAGCGGATGCGGGCAAAGGAATATGGAACGAGGGTTTCGCAAACGGATGGCATCTGAGATTTCACACCAGACAACCGGATTAATTTTTTTGGTTTCCGCCCGATCGGTAACGAGCGATTGGAATCCTGGTCCATCGTCTGCATCGCCTTACCCGGCAACCCGTTGATTGGCCGATCTCGGACCGCATACGAGTCGCCAAAATTATTTTACATACAAATAATAACTAATTCAACAAGTTTTACATACATTTAAGGAGTTAATCGAACACCCGCTGCCCATGAAGGGAACCAACCTGGGAGAATTTGAGGAGCTGGTGCTGCTCACGATTGCCTCCCTCGTCAACGAGGCGTACAGCGTGGCCATCGGCGACGAGCTGGAAAAGCACACCGGTCGCGCGGCCAAGCTGGGCGTGGTGCACGCCGTGCTCAACCGGCTGGAAGAAAAAGGTCTGGTTATCAGTAGCTTGGGAGAAGCGACCCGCATCCGGGGTGGCAAACGCAAACGCTACTACTCGGTCACGCACGCGGGTAAAGTAGCCATAACCAAAGCCAAAGAAGTAAGGGATGGGCTGTGGCGCATCATTCCCGGATTCAACCTGGAAGGTTCAACGTGAAAACACCCGATGACTTGCCACCGCCCCGTTGGGCGCAACGCCTGTTGCGCGGGTATTGCCGGCCCGACCTACTCGAGGACCTGGAAGGGGACTTGAATGAATACTACGCGCGCAACCTGAAAGCCAAAGGAGCCAAGCGGGCCCGCCTGATTTATATCCTGGACGTGTTAAAATTCTTTCGCCTCTATACGGTTCGCAAACCCCCACCCGTTCCCTTTTTCTCCCCCCGCACCATGATTGGCAGCTATTTCAAAACCTCGACCCGCAGCATTTGGCGCAACAAACTCTTTTCCGCCATCAACATCATTGGGCTGGCCGTCAGCATGTCGGTCGGATTGCTGGTGGTCGCCTTTCTCTCGGATTTGCTTTCCTACGATCACTTCCACCGAAAGAAAGCCCGGATCTACCGGGTCATCACGACGGATCAACGACTGGATCAATCTGCCATGGAGCTGGCTTGCACCTCGGTAAAAGCCGGCCAGGTAATCCAGGAAAATATACCCGGCGTGGAAGCGTTGACGTTGCTTCGCCGGGGGTTTGGTGGGGATGCCAAAGTGGGAGAACGTACATTGCCTACGGAGGCGCTGTGGGCGGATGAATCCTTCTTCAAGGTATTTACTTTCCCCTTGCTACAAGGCGATCCGGCCACGGCATTGAAAGCGCCTTATTCGTTGGTATTGACCGAAAAATCGGCTAAAAAATTGTTTGGCGAAGCCGATGCGCTGGGCAAATCAGTGCAATTTGATACCTTGAACTACGTGGTGACCGGGGTAATGAAAAATATTCCCCCGCTTTCACACCTGCGATTCGAAGCCCTGGTTTCTTTCTCCACGGTAGAACTACAAAAACCAACTACCGACGGGGGGTTTCTGAGCTGGGAAAGCATTTACATGACCTACGTCTATCTGGTGCTGCCGGAAAGGGGGAATCCCCAAACCCTGCAAGCCAACCTGCACCAGCTCAGCGCCCGGGAAAACGCCCGCCTGACCAACCGGAAAATCTTCCTCTCGTTGCAACCCTTGCAGGAAATCACCTTGGGGAAACACCTCGGCAACCAGATCGGACCCACCCTGAATTGGCTCACGGTCTGGGTGCTGGGCGGGCTGGCCCTGGTGGTGATTCTTTCAGCGTGCTTCAATTACACCAATCTCTCCATTGCCCGTTCGTTGCGGCGCTCGCGGGAAGTAGGCATGCGCAAAGTAGTGGGGGCCTTGAAGCGCCAGGTGCTGGAACAGTTTACGTTTGAATCGGTGCTCATCTCCTTGTTGTCGCTGGTTTTTTCCTTTCTGCTGTTTTTGTTTTTGCGTACGGAGTTCCTTTCGCTCAATCCGTTTATAGCCGACCTGGTCTCCCTGAACCTTTCTCCCCGGCTCGTACTCTGCTTTGTCGCCCTGGCCGTGGTGGTGGGTATCGTCGCCGGATTTTTACCGGCCTTGTTCTTCTCCCGTATTCAGGCCATTCAGGTATTGAAAGACGTGTCACGGCGGCAACTATTTCGCCACGTGAATGTGCGCAAAGCCTTGGTTGTTGTTCAGTATACCTTTTCACTGATCTTCATTACAGCAACGCTGATCGGGTATGATCAGTACCGGAATTTTCTCACCTTCAATTTAGGATTCACCACCGAAAACGTGCTGAACATCAAACTACAGGGCAACAAAGGTGACGTGTTGATGAAGGAACTGTCCGCCTTGCCCGCCGTAAGCGGAATTTCCCAATCACGGATCGTCACCAGCGTGGGTAGCCTGTATGGCACGCAGATGAAATACAAAAACGACTCGGCTGGCGTTTGGTTGAACTTCGTCGATGAACATTATCTGCCATTGCACCACCATCAGTTCATCGCCGGAAAAAACTTCCGCCCCCGGCCTCAGCCGGGAGAAGAAAGCGAAGTAATCGTCAACCAACAGGTATTGAAAAGATTCAACATCGGACAAAAAAACCCCAACGGCGCCCTGGGCGAAATAGTGACGGTGGAAGGCAAGAAATTAGCAATCGTGGGCGTGCTGAAAGATTTTCATTATGGCACGGTAGAAAACAAAATTGAACCCACCGTTTTTCGCTATTCTTCCCAGGAATCCGGTGGTTACCTGAACGTGAAAATCACTTCCCACGATTGGCCAGCTACCTTCGCCGAGGTTGAAAAGGCCTGGCGGAAAGTTGACCGGGTCCACGCCCTGGACGCCACGTTGTACGACGATCAGATTGAGCAGGCTTACAACCAATTTTCGGTGATGCTCAAGGTAATTGGCTTCCTGGGGTTCCTGGCCGTCTGCATTGCGTCCCTGGGTTTGTTCGGCATGGTGGTGTATACCACCGAAACCCGGTTGAAAGAAATCAGCATCCGCAAAGTGCTGGGGGCCGGCGAAGCCGAACTGGTCTATTTGATGAGCAAAGGATTGTTGTTCTTGCTCGCCCTCTCGGCTTTGGTAGCCCTGCCGGCTACCTACTTCTTTTTTGACCGGGTCGTGTTGGTCAATTTTGCCTACCGCCATCCGATCGGCTGGGGTGAATTGCTCACGGGCGCGTTGCTGGTCATGGGCCTGGCCTTTCTATTGATCGGTTCCCAAACCTGGAAAGTAGCCCGCAGCAATTCGGCAAAAGTATTGCGGAGCGAATAGGCAAGTTGATGCCTTGGTTTAATCTCCGGCATCCGGTGACTGAAATCCTGATTCGTTGTCGACAGTCCCTAACCAACATACCCCGCCACCCAAATCCCGGCCGCATTTGCTCCGATTCATCACCGCTGAAACCGGAACCGGTTGGTCGTGGGCGGTTGCTTTACCAAGCGCAGGATTCCCACTTTAGGTGCATTTATATTTTTTTATTTATATAAATTAATTTGAATAAGAATTGGGCACTCCGCCGTAAAGGCCGGCTACCGGGCGACCGATTTTTTTTTGGAATGATTATTTTATTTAGCGTACTTAGCCGCACCTCTTCATCAGCGGGTATAAGCAGTTTCCGGCTTATGCTTCCTCAAAAAGTTCGTTGTCCGTTTTTCTCCAACCTACTTGTTTATGCCGGCTAAATTTACTTTTAGTGAAATCCTTCTTTTTTGTGGCGTAGCCATCCTCGGCAGTTGCAAATCCACCGGGCCCCGGTACCTGATGAAAACCGACGCCGGTGACATCCAATTGGCGGTTTACACCCGAAAAGCGCCCCTCACCGCGGCCAACTTTGTAAAGTACGTGGCCGAAAAACGCTACGAGGGAGCCCACTTTTACCGCGTAGTCCGGATGGACAACCAGCCGGACAACCAGGTAAAGATCGAGGTCATTCAGGGAGGACTGGATTCGACGCGGCAATCGAGTAGATTACCGGCCATTGGGCACGAAACAACGGCGCAAACCGGCCTGCTTCACCGGGATGGTACCCTTTCGATGGCGCGTTCCCAGCCGGGCAGTGCCCACTCCGAGTTTTTCATCTGCATCAACGACCAGCCCCAGCTAGACTACGGAGGCAAACGCAATCCGGATGGACAGGGCTTCGCGGCCTTCGGAAAAGTGACCAAAGGGATGGCCGTCGTACGGAAAATTCAGGCGGGCGAAACCGATAAGCAAGCCCTCAAAAAGCCCGTGAAAATCAGTTCAATTACCAAAATCAAGTAACCTTCCAAACAAGTAATCCACCTCCAAATCAAGAAAATGAAACGAAACCTACTCTTAATCAGTTTATTGATGTTGCTAATGGCCGTTCCCAGAAGCTGGGCGCAAACCCGGACCCTTTCGGGAAAGGTCACCGATGGGCAGGGACCCCTGCCGGGGGTAAGCGTGGTCGTGAAGGGAACTACCAGCGGAACCACGACCGATGGCGACGGCCAATACCGCCTCAACGTGGCTCAATCGGCGCAAGCCCTCGTTTTTTCCTTCATTGGCTACCAGACCACGGAGGTCGAAATCGGCAACCGGACCCTCGTCGACGTTGCCCTGGCGACCGACGTGACCAGTCTCAACGAAGTGGTGGTTACGGCCAACGCCATCGTGCGCGAAAAGAAAGAGCTTGGCTACGCCGTTTCAACCGTGGCCGGCGCGGAGTTGCTCAAAGCCCGCGATCCGAACGTGCTCAACTCCATGGCCGGACGGGTCGCCGGGGTGCGCATCAGCCAGCAGTCGGGCACGGTGGGTGGCTCCACCAAAATCATGATCCGCGGCGCCAATTCGATTTCCAGCGCCAGCGAGCCGCTCTTCGTGGTTGATGGCATCCCGATTTCCAACTCGTCGTTCAATGGTTCAGAAACCGACATCGTGACGGGGGGCGTAGACGTGGGCAACCGGGCCAGTGACCTGAATCCCGACGACATCGAAACCATGACCGTGTTGAAAGGGGGAGCCGCCTCCGCACTCTACGGTTCCCGGGCCCGCAACGGCGTGATCGTCATCACCACCAAGCGGGGAGGTGCCGACCGCAACCGGGTGAAGGTGGCGTTCAACTCTTCCCTCCGTTCCGAGAAGGTACTGCGGTTGCCGGACATGCAAAACGAATACGCGCAGGGCAACCTGGGCGTGTACAATGCCGGCGTGGGTGGTGGTTGGGGACCCCGCATCAGTGAGGTGACGGGCCGGCGATTCCTGGATTACAAGGGCGACTCGGTTGCCTTGCAGGGGCACCCGGACAACCTGAAAAACTTTTACAAAACCGGCACCACGGCCATCAACAGCCTCTCTTTCGAGGGAGGAAACGAGCAAAGCGATTTCCGCCTGGGCTATACCAACCTGATGCAGACCGGCACCGTGCCCAACTCCGAACTGGGCCGCAACACGATCGCCTTCAACGCCGGGCAGAAGGTTACCAGCCGACTGACGGCCCGGGTAGGGATCAACTACGTGCGCACCACCAGCGGCGGCCGTCCGGCGCAAGGCTCCAACACCACCAACGTGTTGCAGACGATCCTGACCAACATTCCGACCACCATTGACATGAATGAACTGCGGGCGAATCCGGTGGCGCGCGATGGCATCGCGGGCGCAATCGATGCCAACGGCGTGCAGAACAATCCCTACTGGATTACGGAGTACAACCGCTTTACCAACAACGTGGAACGCATTTTTGGCAACGCCGTTCTCTCCTACGACCTCACCGATTGGCTCAACCTGACCGCCCGGACGGGAACGGATTTTTTTACCGAAAACCGCCGCGCCGTCACCCGGAAAGGAACGCGGGGGAAACTAAACGGGCAGTTTGAAACCAACGAGATTTTTGAGCGGGAAGTGAACACCGACCTGATGCTATCGGCCACGCGCCAGTTCGGGCCGAACTTTACCTTGAAGGCCATTTTGGGGCACAACTTCAACCAGCGCACGATTCGCCGTTCGCGGATTTTGTCCGAAGGGCTCAACATCGACCAACTGTACACCTTCGCCAACGCCAACTCCAATTCGGCCACCAATTTCAGCAGCTTACGGCGGCTGTTTGGCGCCTACGCCGACCTCAACCTGGGCTACAAAGACTTCCTGTTCTTCAACGTAACCGGGCGAAATGATTGGAGTTCTACCTTGCCGGTCAACAACAATTCTTACTTCTATCCTTCCGTCAGCACCAGTTTCGTGTTCACGGAAGCGTTCAAGGATTGGGGTTTGGTGAACAACGACATCCTCCCGTACGGCAAGGTGCGCCTCAATTACGCCAACGTAGGCAGTGACGAAGACCCCTATCAGTTGGCTTTTACCTACAACCCGTTGACGCAGGCTTCCGACATTTACACGTTCAATATTTTGTATCCGATCGGGGGTGCCTCCGCGTTCGGCGCTACCAACCTGCTGCCGCCCACCAACCTGCGCCCGCAACGCCAAACTTCCTACGAAGTGGGCACGGAGCTGAAGTTTCTCGGGGGCCGGATCGGCGTGGATGCCACCTGGTACCGCGTGCTCAACACCGACCAGATCATCTCCATTGCGGTTCCGCAATCGACGGGCTATTCGGCGCGGCGGCTCAACGTGGGCGAAATATCCAACACGGGCGTCGAACTGATGCTAACGGGCGTACCCCTGAAAACCAGTTCCGGATTCCGCTGGGAGACCGCCTTCAATTACGGCCGCAACGTCAACCGCGTCGAATCGCTCGCGCCGGGGTTAACGGAGTTCATCACCACGTCGGGCGATGGGTTTGGCGTCTTCGTGGTAGCGCGACCCGGCGAGACTTTCCAGGTGCAGGGCGTCAGTTGGCTAAGAGACCCGGCCACCAACCAATACATCATCAATGCGGCCACCGGTCTGCGTACCCCCGGTCCCCGGAAAGTGTTTGGCAATATTTACCCCGACTGGACGCTGGGCATCAACAATTCTTTCTCTTTCAAGAACGTTGATTTCAACTTCCTGGTGGACGTGCGCCAGGGAGGGGTCATCATTTCGCAAACGGTCGGCATTCTGCGTTCGGCCGGGATGGCGGCCGAAACGGCCGTGGACAACCGGACGCCCTTCATTGATCCGGGCGTGATTCGCAACCCGGACGGCACCACCCGCCCCAACGACGTGCCAGTGGCCAGCGTGCAACAATACTGGAGCCAACTGGACAATTCGGTAAGCCCCGAAACCAACGTCTTCGACGCCTCCTACGTCAAGCTGCGGGAAGTGAGGATCGGGTATTCCTTGCCCAAAAGCCTGATCGATAAAACGCCTTTCGGCAACGTCTCCCTGGGGGTGGAAGGTCGTAACCTGTGGATCATCCAATCGAACGTACCCCACATTGATCCCGAAGTGAACGTATTGGGCCCCGGTCTGATCGGCGAAGGGCTCGAGCGCGGCGCCATTCCCAGTAGCCGCAGCATCGGCGTGAACGTACGCCTCACTTTTTAACGATCCGTTTCTAACCATTAAGCAGCAGGGCAATGATAAACGATATCCAGAATTCTCTTAAAAGATCTATTTCAAACGTTTGAAGACGCATAAATTCATCCACTCATTTGCTCCTATCACCCATGAAAAAATTACTGCTTACGCTCTCGCTTGCCGGTTTACTCACCGCCTGCTTTCAGGATAGTGACATCAACGTAGATCCGAACCGTTCGGCTTCGGTAGACCCGTCGTTGCTTTTCACGGGAGCGGCCACCCAACTTTCTCTGCTGCGGGTGGGCGAACTTACGTGGCCCGTGGCGCTTTCGACCCAGATGTGGGCTTCGGGCGCCCGTTGGGGATTGCAGCAGGCCCAGTACGATCAAACCCGCATCCGGTCGGTGTGGGGAAGAACGTATACCGATGTGCTGAAAAACCTGGCGGTAGCCATTAACCTGGCCGAAAACACCACGCCCAAGGCGAACAACACCCTGGCCCAGTGCAAAATTCTGATGGCGCTTACCTACGCCCAAACGTCGTTGCTGTGGGGCGACATTCCGTTTACCGAAGCTGCCAACGGCGAAGTGGATTTTCCCAGATTCGACCCCCAGCCGACGGTGCTCAACGGAGCCCTGGCCATGCTCGACGAGGCCATTGGTCAGATGGACGGCACTTCCCGCGCCATTGGCGCTCCCAACGACGTGTATTACCAAGGCGATATGGTCAAGTGGAAGAAGCTGGCCAACTCCCTCAAATTGCGCATCCTGCTCACGATGGTGGACGCCGATCCGGGCAAGGCGGCGGTGATCGGGGAGATGATGGCACTGCCCGCGGGAAGCATGGTTTCCGGGATCGCCGACAACGCCCAGTTTCCCTATTTTAACCAGCCCGGCCGGCAAAACCCGCGCTTTTCGTTCACCGCTATTTTCCGGGGCGGGGTGCAATCCGACTGGTACTGCTCCAAGCCGGTGTACGACCTGTTGGTCTCCCTCAACGATCCGCGCGTTCCGTACTTCTTTCAGCCGGGTCCCGGGGCCGCGCCGGGTCAGTTCGTGGCCCTCAATTCCGTGGAGCCCTACACCCCCACCTCTTCGCTGGTGAACATGAACCTGCTGCGGGCCGATTTGCCCGAAGTGACGTTTTCGTATTCGGAGCAG
>JACMKY010000601.1 GCA_014379925.1 Cytophagales bacterium
ACGGCAAACAGAACGGATACGAGTAAATAGGGAAGGTAGGTTTGCTTTTTCATGGGGAAGTTAGGTCTGTTTTATTGAACTGAAGCGGAATGCCGCCCAGCGGAGTGGCGCCCACCGTTGCGGGAAGCGGAGTGCCGCCCGTTCGAATATTTGTGTCGAAGTAAATTACTGTCTGATTTTTTGAGAAGCTTCCGCTTAGACATTTACCCGCTCTTACTCATCCACTTCCTCAGTAGAACTCCGGACAAAACGGAAAGTTTACTCCGAATCCAGCCGGGCCACCAGTTCTTTGGTCAGCCGGGTCAGGTTGGGTTCGGCCCGGGCGGCGGCGGCCAGGATGTCGGGCACGGAAACGGGCTTGATCTTGCCGGGAACGCCCAGGTCGGTAATCACCGAAACGCCGAAGACGGACAGGTGCAGCTGCCGGGCCACGATCACTTCCGGTACGGTGGACATGCCCACCGCATCGGCTCCGATGAGGCGCAGGAACCGGTACTCGGCCTTGGTTTCCAGGTTGGGTCCCGGCACGCTCACGTACACGCCCGCGTGCATCCGCAGTCCCCGTTCCCGGGCGATTTGTTTGGCCAGCATCCGCATCGCCGGGTCGTAGGGCTCGCTCATATCGGGAAAGCGGTCGCCCAGCCCCGCGTGGTGCGGGCCCGTCAGCGGGTTTTCGGGGTGGAGGTTGATGTGGTCTTCAATCAGCATGAGGTCACCCACTTCGTAGTCGGGATTCAAGCCGCCCGCCGCGTTGGAAACCATCAGGGACCGGATGCCCAGCGCCTTCATCACCCGCACCGGGAAGGTAACCTGCCGCAGGGAATACCCTTCGTAGAAGTGGAAGCGCCCCTGCATCACCACCACCGGCTTGCCCGACAAGTGCCCCAGCAACAGCCGCCCGGCGTGACTCTCGACCGTGGAGACCGGAAAGTGGGGGATCTCTTCGTAGGAAATGCTGGCCTGTACATCAATCTCTTCGGCCAGGGCGCCCAGGCCGGTGCCGAGAATGAGGCCGATTCGGGGGGCGAAGGCGGTTTTCGATTGAATGAAGCCAACGGCTTCCTGAATTTGTTCCAGCATGGCGGGTAATCGACGGGGGTGAATGACGGGACTTTTCCCGCAAAGAACGCGAAGAAGACGCAGAATCCGCAAAGTTTTCCTGGTCAGCCGAAATTGCCGAGCCGCAGCGCCCAGTCGTAGCGGGCGTACCGAAGCGCCGGCCGGGCCCCTTCGGGCAGGAGACGGTGCGTTCGCAGCCGCCGGATAATTCCCGCCCGGCCGCCGAAATCGCCCCTGAACCAGCGGAAGATCCGGGGTAGCCATACTTCGTTCGTTGCCGGCCGGTATTCCACCGTTTGCCTCAGGTACGATTCCGTGGCCAGGTCGAGTTGGGCGTCCAACCGGGCCGGTTCGTAGAAACGAACCGGCGGGCAGCTTCTGGCCCCGCAGTTGAGGGCGAAGTGGACGCGGGCATCCGGCGCTTCCACCCGAAACCGGCGTTCAAACCGGCCCACCACCCACTTGGTCAGGTAGCCCAGGCTCAGCACAATCTTGGACCGCCGCAGGAGGCCGTGTTCGATGTCGTTCAAACTCAATTTTTTTCCGGCCACGGTAACCTGCTTTTCGGCGTAGAACCGCCGCCGGTCGCGGTACTTTTCGGGCGTTCGGCGCAGGACGCGTTGCGTGAAGGCGTTGTAGACGTTGATCCAAAAAGCGTTTCGTTCCGCGTCGGTCCGCAGGGCCGCGGCCAGGGCGGATTCGTCGGCCAAAGCCAGCCCCCGCGCGAGCACCTGGGAATCCCCGTCCGTTTTGACGGCCAGGAGTAGTTGTTGCGAAAGGGCGACGAAATCAGTCAAGGCGGGAAAGGACGGAAAATACCGGTTTGCGGAGGTTATGCTTCAACCGTGATTTATTTGCACCGCGCGTGTTTACATCGCGCCCGTTTTTGCCACCAATGGACAAATAACCCGGTTTTATGCGATCCGAAAAAGCCCGACGTAGCCGGCCGTTTGGATGGTAAGGATTGCACGAAAGGGCTTGAAAACAGCGGATTCCGAAAAGCTACGACAGAGTAGGAGCAATTCCAATCAAACAACCCATGAGAGCCTTGAAATTTATCTGTTCGTTCGTGGTCTTCTGGGCTTCCTGGCAGGAAGCCCGTTCCCAGGAGTACTTTTTTTACTACCAAGGTCGGCCGCAACCCCTGCGGCTCAACACCGAATACGCGTACGTGGTCACCTCGGAGGAGGTAACTGATTCCAGCCAATTGGGTAAAGCCCTGGGCGAAGAGGCGTCGGTGATCCGGTTTTCCGAGGACAACACCGCCCAAACGTTGCGGCCCGTTTCCCAAACCGATCCCAAGCGGGAACACTGGGCCGAAATCCAGTTGCGGTCGAAACGGTCGGATGCCGAATACGTGGATTACCTCCGGAAGTTGAAGGAAGGGGGTTTCCTGAAGGTGGTTTCTCCCTATTTCCAGAACCAACGGGCGAGCAAAATCGGCTTGTCGCACTATTTTTACGTCAAGCTCAAAAGCAACGAAGACTTTCCGGTTCTGGCGAAGATGGCCGGCGAATCCAACGTTCTGATTGTCGGCCAGAACAAGTTCATGCCGTTGTGGTACACGCTGAAATGCACGGACCAATCCCCCTCCAATGCCCTGGAAAATGCCAACCGGTTCTACGAGTCGGGTTTGTTTACGCACGCCGAGCCGGACCTGATGACCGATGACGCGATCCACGCCGCCAACGATCCCGAGTACGTCAACCAGTGGGGATTGGCGAACACGGGCCAGTACGGAGGCACCGTTGGCACGGACGTCCGGGCCGAAGACGCGTGGCAAATCACCAAAGGGTCGCGCGAAGTGGTGGTGGCGGTTTTGGACCACGGTTTTGAGATGAACCACCCGGACCTGCAGGGAAACACGTTCGGAACCGGCTTTGATTCCGAGTCCGGAACGTCGCCCGCCCTGGTGTTGGGAAGCCACGGTACGGCTTGCGCGGGAATCATCGGCGCCATCCAGGACAACCACACGGGGGTATCGGGCGTGGCACCCAACGTCCGTTTGATGTCGGTCAGCAATTCGTTGGCCGGAAGCCCCGCTTCGCGGCAGAAAAGAGCGGATGGCATCAACTGGGCCTGGCTCAACGGGGCCCACGTCATCAGCAATTCCTGGAGTTCGGCCGTCCCCTACGCCATCATCGACGATGCCATCACCAATGCCTTTACCAGCGGACGGGGCGGTTTGGGCACCCTCGTGGTGTTTGCCGCGGGCAACGACAACGGCGGCGTGAGTTACCCCGCCAACAGCCACGCCGACATCGTGGCGGTAGGCGCGATGAGCCAGTGCGCCGAAAGGAAGAGCCCGACTTCGTGCGACGGGGAAGGGTGGGGAAGCAATTTCGGTGCCCAGCTGGACGTCGTCGCGCCGGGCGTGTTCATTTCCACCACCGACCGGCAAGGGGCCAATGGATACACCGGTACCGATTACACCAGTTTCTTCAACGGCACCTCGTCGGCCTGCCCGATGGTGGCCGGGGTGGCGGCCTTGGTCTTGTCGGTAAATCCCTGCCTGACGCACGACCAGGTGGAAGACATCCTGGAACAATCCGCCCAGAAAGCGGGTACCTACGCCTACGCGGCGAGCGTCGGGCGACCCAACGGCACCTGGCACAACGAAATGGGGTACGGACTGGTGGATGCCGAAGCCGCGGTGCAGCTGGCGCAGGGCCTGTTGCCCGCCACGGCGAGTTTTGACCTGTTTTCCAAGGACCGGCCCTTCGACATCGGCACCGAACCGAATCCGGATGGCGGACCCATGTGGATCAGCGAGGACATCTGGGTGCGCAACAACCTGGACGGCGGTACTACCCACCAGAATCCCGAGTTCAAATTGCTTTCCCCCAACGGCGTTTACGTGAAGATCACCAACCGGGGCCGAACCGCCAGCGCGTGCGCCAACCTGGCGGTGTACTTCTCCAAAGCCTCCACGGGACTGGTTTGGCCTACGCACTGGGAAGATTACTACCAGGGTACTTCCGCGGGAAGCATCCTGCACGGCGACAAGATCAACACGGTTTTCATTCCGGCGTTGGCACCGGGCGCGAGCCACACCATCGAGATGCCGTGGTATCCCCCCGATCCGGCGGATTTCGACAGCGACGTTCATCACTTCTGCCTCCTGACCCGGATCGAATCGCCCGCGGACCCCATGTTCGACGAGCCGACCCTGGTGGGCGTGGGAGAGAACGTAAGGAAAAACAACAACATCGCCTGGAAGAACGTGAGTGTCTACGACACCGACGCGGATGCCGGCGAGGGAACGAGCGTTTTCGTGCGGGGGGTGCAACGGGGATGGAGCCGAATCAACCTCCGGTTTTTTGACGGCGGATTCCAGGAACGCATCCGGGCGCGGTTCTTCGAAAGGGGAGGAACGGTGCGGTTGACGGTAGATCCTGAACTGATGAACCGGTTGAAGGAAGCCCAACTGGACGGGGTGAAAATGCTGGACGACCGCACCCTGTTGATCGCCTCACCCAAAGCCCGGATCAGCAACCTTCCGGTTCACAGCAAAGAGACTTTTTCCATTGCCCTGAACCTGAAGGTACTGCTCTACGAAAAGGAGGAATTGCTGCTGGACGTGGTCCAGGAAAACGCGCAATCCGGTAAATTCGAGGGAGGGGAACGTTTCA
>JACMKY010000602.1 GCA_014379925.1 Cytophagales bacterium
GGGATACTGCGCAAGGAAGTCTTCGTACCGTTCTTCGGCGGTTTTGCCCACCGTGCTGTAAATTCGTTCCTCCATGCGGATGTAGTATTCTTCGAGGTTGGTTCGCCAAAGCTCCCGGAAGGCGGGGTGTTTGGCGTAGAGCAGTTCGTGGTGGGATCGACTAAGGCAGTAGATGGTGGAGGATTCGATCGCCTGGATGTTCTCCACGCTGGGCACCCGCCGCAGGAAACTCGACAAGGAGCTGGCAAAGCTGCCTTCGAACGAAATCCAACGCGTTACCTCTTCCTCCCGGGCGTGGTAAAAATGCCGCAGCATCCCCTTTTCCACGAAAGCCAGCCGGTTGCAGACCTGTCCTTCCGACAGGAAAAAATCGTGCCGGTTGAGCTGCAGCGGCTCGAAGTACCGTTGAATATCCCCCTGCTGTTCTTCGGACAGGGTAATGAACCGGTTAAGGGTTTCCAGCAAGTTCTTCAACTGCATTTTGTTTCAACTTGGTTCGGACGGTTCAGTATCCGCGTAGAGTTCCGACAGCGGGATTGACCAACCTGAACGAAGCGTGAGCGTGTCAGACAAGTGATCGACGAAACGGTGCGGTAGCCATTTCCCTTCCTCATCCCGTTCGTACACCCGCACCCAATACCCGGTTTGCTCCACAATGAGATACGCCTGGAGCGAGGGGATACCCTGGTAATACGCCACTTTATCTTTAAGGTCCTTTTTCTCAGTAGATTCGGAAAGGACTTCGATAATTAGCACCGGCTCCCGTTTGAGGCGGTGGCTATCCTTGTCCCGATCCGAACCGGTAACCATCACGTCCGGATATACGTAACGCCGTTCCTCCAGCAACTCCAGTTTGACGGTCTCGGTGAATACCCGGCAACCCCGGGGCCGGTAGAAATTGCGCAGGGCATAGGCCGCGTTCCCCACGATCTGGTTGTGGACATCGGTGCCACCGGCCATGGACACGGCGGTGCCGTCCAGGTATTCGTACCGTTGTTCGCTGGCCGCGGATTCCAGGGCTTGGTATTCCGCGTAGGAAAGCCGGGTTTGTTTTTCGAGGGCGTATCCCATCATCCATCAATTCGTTTCCCAGGTAAGGAAACGGTTCGAAAAACGATTCCCACCACCAGCCCTAAACCCGCACCCGTTGCTGATGCATCGCGGCCAGCGTTTCGGCTACGTAATCCACCTCTTCCGCCGTGTTGTACTTGCTGAACGAAAAGCGCACGGATGGCCGGTCGGGATCGCAGTTCAGGGCGGAGAGCACGTGCGAGCCGACCTGCGAACCGCTTGCGCAGGCGCTGCCGCCCGAAGCCGAAATCTGGTGGATGTCCAGGCTGAACAACAGCATGTCGCTCAGGTCCGAAGGCGGCAGGCTCACGTTCAGCACCGTGTAGAGGCTTTGCTCAAGGTTGGCCGAATCGCCGTTGAAGGCCACGTCGTCCAGCCGGGAAGTGAGTTGGTCCATCATCCGCCGTTTCAGGCCCTCGATGTGGGCGCGGTGCCCGGCCAGGTCCCGGTGGGCAATTTCCAGCGCTTTCGCTAACCCGACGATGCCGTAGACGTTTTCCGTTCCTCCCCGCATGTTGCGTTCCTGGGCTCCCCCGTGGATGAAGGGCCCGATCTTGCGGTCGTTGTTGACGTAGAGAAAGCCGGTGCCCTTGGGCCCGTGGAATTTGTGGGCGGCCCCCACCACGAAATCCACTGGCAGGCGTTGCAGGTCGTGGGGATAGTGCCCCATCGTTTGCACCGTATCGGAGTGAAACACGGCGTGGGATTGACGGCACAGTTCCCCCACCGCCGTCAGGTCGGTCCGGTTGCCGATCTCATTGTTGGCTTCCATCAGCGACACGAACGAACGCGGGTAGGTCCGGAGCAATTCCCGCAGGTGGTCCAGCTCCGGGTGTCCCTTCCGGTCCAGCTCCACGAAGTGCAACTCGATTTTCCCCTGGTTTCGAAGGTGTTCCAGCGGGTGGAGCACGGCGTGGTGTTCGGTACGGGCGGTGATGGCGTGGCCTAACTGCAGCGTTTCGATGCCGCAGCGAATGGCCGTGTTGTCGGCCTCGGTGCCGCCCGAAGTAAAGAATATTTCCGAAGGCGAGGTGTGCAGCAGGCCGGCCACCGTTTTGCGGGCCCGCTCAATGGCCGCCCGCACTTCCCGCCCGTGCCAATGGATGGAAGAAGGATTGCCGTAGTGTTCCCGCATCAGCGGCATCATCGCTTCCAGTACTTCCGGGTCGAGGGGCGTGGTGGCCGCATTGTCAAAGTACACGCGCATGGGGATTCAGCAATTAGGTAAGCGTGGGTGATCGGGTGGTGGACGGCCTCCCGAAGCGGGTGAATCTTTCGGACTACTACGCCTTTAATGTCTCATCACGCATCAACTCTTGGCCTTCACGGAAATAATTTCCTTGATGTCGCTGATGATCTTGTTGGCCAGGTAATCGGCCGTGGCCAGGGTATCCGACTCGGAATAAATGCGGATGATCGGTTCGGTATTGGACCGGCGCAGGTGTACCCATTGCGTACCGAATTCAATTTTTACCCCGTCGAGGGTGTTGACGGGATTCTTTTGGTATTTACGGTGAATTTGCGCCAGCACGTCATCCACGTCGATGTCCGGCGTGAGTTCGATCTTGTTCTTGGAGATGTGGTAACGCGGGTAACCAGCCCGCAGAATGGAAATGTTCTTATCGGCTTGCGCCAGGTGCGATAAAAACAGGGCAATCCCCACCAGGGCGTCGCGTCCGTAGTGCAGGGCGGGATAAATGATGCCGCCGTTGCCTTCGCCGCCGATCACCGCCTTTTGCTCCTTCATCATCTGCACCACGTTCACCTCGCCGACCGCCGACGCGTAGTGTTTTCCCCCTGCCTTTTCCGTTACCTCGCGCAGGGCCACGGTGGAGGAGAGGTTGGAAACGGTGTTGCCCTTTTTGTGTTTGAGTACGTAATCGGCCACGGCTACCAACGTGTACTCTTCGCCGAACGGCGAACCGTCCGCGCAGAGCAACGCCAGCCGGTCCACGTCCGGGTCGACCACAATGGCCAGGTCATAGCCGCCCTTTTCCATCTCCTTGGAAATGCTCTTCAGGTTTTCCGGCAGCGGTTCGGGGTTGTGGGCAAACAAGCCGGTGGGTTCGCAGTTGAGCTTGCGGACGCCGTACACGCCCAACTCGTCGAGCAGCATGGGTACGGCGATGCCCCCCGTGGAATTGCAGCCGTCGACGAGGATGGTGAATTTCTTCTCGCGGATGGCTTTCACGTTTACCAGGGGCAGCTTTATAATCGCGTCGATGTGCTTCTGGAGGTACGTGTCGTCGGTTCGGTAACTGCCCAGTTTACGCACGTCGGCAAATTCAAAAGCCGCCTTTTCAGCCATGTCCAACACCTGGGCACCGTCGGCGGCGGAGAGGAACTCACCCAAGTGGTTGAGCAGTTTCAAGGCGTTCCATTGCACCGGATTGTGACTGGCCGTCAGGACGATGCCGCCCGCCGCCCGTTCGGCCACCACGGCAATCTCCACCGTGGGCGTCGTCGACAAGCCCAGATCAACCACGTCCATACCCAGCCCCTGCAAGGTAGCCGTTACCAGTCGGGAGACCATCTCCCCGGAGGGGCGCGCATCGCGGCCGATGACTACGCGGTTGCTCAAGGGGGCAACAATTTTCAACCACGAACCGTAGGCAGCAGTGAATTTGACGATGTCAAGCGGCGTAAACGCTTCGCCGGTTCGGCCGCCTATGGTTCCCCGGATGCCGGAAATCGATTTGATTAAGGACACGTACGTCTGGTCAGTTTGGGGTTGGAATAAACGCAAAAGTAATAAAATATTCATTGATACGGCATTGTACGGTTGTTGCCCACCGACGCCGGGGTGCCCGGTTTGGCGGATTGAACTTTAACTTTTAAATTGAGTCCTTTTCAAACCCTTTTTTCGCTTTGCACGCTGCCCCCTCCCGCATTCAACAACTCGAAAGGATCGCCAACCTGTCCGGCTCCGCGTCCGGCCACGCCCAACTGGACCGCCATTGGGCCGACCTGGTTGCCAAGGGGCAAGTGCCCCTGGTGGAAGGGGATTCGGTGGTTTTCCTTTACCGCGGCCCCGCCGATTCGGTAAGCTGGCAGGGCGATTTCAACGGGTGGGGCCGCGACAAGCGTTTCAATCCCCGGGGCCGGCGCCTGGGTGCGACCGACATCTGGTACCTGAAGGCTACCTTTCCCCCCGACGCCCGGCTGGATTATAAAATCGTGCTCAACGGCCGGGACTGGATTCTCGATCCGGCAAATCCCCGCCAGCAGTGGGGGGGTGGTGGCCCCAATTCGGCCCTGTTCATGGGCAAACCGCGTCCCGAAAGGGAAATTTCCCCGCGACGCAGCGGGCGGGTGGGACAACTGAGCGAGGTCTGCTCGCTGCGGAGCGATTCGCTGGGCTACGACGTTCACTACCGGGTGTACCTGCCGGCGGGCGACGCGTCCCTGCGCAACCTGCCGGTCATTTACGTCACCGACGGACATGAGTACGCCAACGAAAAGATGGGCGCCATGGTCACCATCCTCGACAACCTGATCGCGGAGCGGAAGATTCAGCCCGTCATCGCCGTGTTCCTCGATCCGCGTGACCCGACCAACCCCGCCCACAACCGACGGATGACGGAGTTGGTGCTGCACCAACCGTACGTGGGGTTTGTCACCCGGGAGTTGATTCCCCGGATCGACGGCACCTATCCCACTAACCCGGCGGCGGACGCCCGGGCCATCCTGGGCACCTCGCTGGGTGGCCTGAACGCGGCCTACTTCGGGGCCGAGGCCAGCGACTACTTCCGCTTGATCGGCATCCATTCCCCGGCTTTCTGGTACCGCCCGGCCATCTACCAACGCTACGAGCGGAGCCCCCGGCTGCCCCTCAAGATCTACATGAGCACCGGCGTGATCAACGACACGGAAGACGGAGCCCGCCGCATGAAAGCCATTCTCACGGCCAAGGGCTACTCATTGCGCTACCAGGAGGTGAATGAGGGCCATTCGTGGGGCAACTGGCGCGGCCTGGTCGACGAGGTGCTGGTGTATTTCTTCCGGAAGTGAACGGAATCCCCTTCTTCCAAACCATTGGCCACCCAGATCGGTTTAAACGCCGAACCTCCCCACTCCCTCCCGATGCTTACCGTCAAAACCACCCGCGTATTCAGTGATTCGATGATGCAATCCCGGCGCCAGGAAGCCGACCTTCTGGCCGACGAAGTGATCGGGGAGGTGTTTCGGGAGCGGGGAATGCCCGGGCTGGGTCAACTGATGGCTTTCCTGGGAAAAAGAAAAAGTCCGGCCGCTCAGGAAACCGCTTCCTTCAACCTCTGGTCCGGACAAAGCAGCGCCCAACGGTTAAGGGCCACCATTGCCCAGGCCGAATTGACCTTGGGCGAACAACCCGGTCCGGAACTGCCCGCCCCCGTTCACGCGTACTTTGCGGCGGAGGCCCAGTTGCCCGGTTGGGCGGACCGGGCCCGGATGGCCGAAGGAGCCGTTTTCTTCGAAAAGAACCTCGATCAACTGCTGCTTCTGCTGGGATGCTACTCCTTGCCCTACTGCTACGCGGCCGCCGACGGGGCGCAAGTGCTGTTCCTCTCCCAACGCATTCACCAGGATACCTACCAGCGCCTGCTCGAAACGGGGCAGTTCGTGCTGGAAGTGACCAAGCCGGACGCTTTCTCCGAGAAAGGCCTGGGTGTTGTCACCAGCCGGAAAATCCGGCTGATGCACGCCGCCATCCGTTTCTTTACCCGGCACAGCGGGCGCTGGAACGACGCCTGGGGCGTTCCCATCAACCAGGAGGACATGGCCGGTACCCACCTGGCGATGTCGTACATTCCCATCCGGGGTTTGCGGAAGGTCAATGCCAACCCGGGGGAGCGGGAATCGGAAGCTTACCTGCACTTGTGGAACGTAATCGGTTATTTCCTGGGGATAGCGGAGGACCTGCTGCCCGCCAACCTGCGGGAAGCCTACCACCTGGATCGCCTCATCGCGAAGCGCAATTTCCGTCCGTCGGAAGCGGGCCGGACCCTCACCAAGGCCCTGCTCGATTCACTGGCCGCAAACACGCCTGCTGCTTTGCCAAAAAACCTACCGGCCAACCAGATGCGCCTGCTCCTGGGCGACGAACTTGCTGACCTGCTGGCCCTTCCCGCCGCCGACTGGACCCGCGGTCTGGTGCAAACCACGCAAATCGGAAACCTCTTCCGGGTGTAGGCCCCGAGCATACGTTCTTCGCTGCTTCAGGGCAATGACCATTTGATGGATGGCTTTCTGCACAATTGTGAGCAGGGCAAACACCTTGTTCGTTCATCCTGGTTTGCCCACTTTGAAGCGACCAAATGGGCAACAAGGTGTTCGCCCTGCGTGCCAGGCGGTCAGCTTCGCGCTTTCCTGGACGCCGATTTCTGGCGAACGTACGACTTCAGGCTTTCGTAGTTGGCGTATTCCGACTTGCTGATGTGGAGTCGGCCGTTGGTGAAGTGCAGTTTCAGTTGCCGGTATTCCCCGTTGAAGGTTTTGATGACGATCTCGTCCCAGTCCAGCAGATCCCGGAGGTCGAACCGGCGGTGACGGAGCAGAAATTGCTGCTTGACGGTAATCTTCCCGTTCTGGGCGAGGATGACCTTGTAGCCGAACGCCAGCCGCAAAGTCAACAGCAAGGCTGCCAGCAGCAAACCCGCCAGAAGGGGATAAAAAGAAGCCGGGTGTTCGGTGCGTTGGGAATTATTCACGAGGAGAAAAACCCCCGCTCCGTAACAGATCAACGCAACGGTTCCCAACGAAAACAGGGTCGCGCCTTTGGGTTTGCAGATGATCATGGCCAGTGACAGTTTGAAACCGGTAGGCAAAGCAAAAACCGACCGTCAGACGGCGGCGGGAACGGCTTCTTCCGCCGTGGAAGCCGTTGAGTCCGGCGCTTTGACCGGGGACGGTTGATCGACGGTTTTCACGCGAAGGCAAATCAGGATGCACAGCAGCGTGGCTACCGCCGACACCAAGCCGGTCCAGCTGAAGTGAAGCAGCGACTTGTCGGAGGCCTCCGTCACGATCAACCCGGCCAGATAAGAGGCGAAGCCCGCGGCCAGCGACTGCAAGGAAGAGTTGATGCTCATAAAACTGCCCCGGACCCGCGGCAACGCACTGGAGGTAACCAAAGCAACGGCGGGCACGAAACGGCCTCCGTTCACCACGAAAAAGAAGGTCGTAATCACCAACACGATCCACAGGGGCGTAACGGACAGGTTGGTAATCAACAGCACCGGCAAGAGCGAGGAGACGGCCATCCAGACGAACACGCGGGGCTTGCCGTAGCGATCCGCCAGCTTTCCGATGTAGGGGGAAGTGAAGTAGGAAAGCGCCCCGCCAAACAGGTAGATGTACGGCAGTTGGTCTTCCCGCAATCCCACGTTCTGCACCATATACTGACTCAGGAAAGGAATCACCATAAAACCCGCTACATTGAGCATCATCATCAACGACAAGGCCCAGCGCATGTTGGAATTGGTAAAGATGGTTTGCAGGTTGGCGAATGGATTACCTGCCGCGCGTTTGCCGGCCAGGTGCTTGATCATGGAAGGAAGCGCTTTGAACGCTACCGGCAAAACCAATGCGCTGGCCCCGGCCAGCAACACGAATGGCGCGTGCCAGCTGATGAGCGTGGCAAGGTAAAGACCGAAGGGCACGCCGATCACCGAGGCCACTGAGAAGGAAGCCATCACCTTTCCCGTCGCCATCCCCCGCCGCGCCTCGGGAATGGCATCGCCGATGATGGCGAAAATCAAGGCACCCAGCACGCCGCCAAACAAGCCCGCGAAAATCCTGGCGGCCAGCAGAAAGGCGTAGTCGGGCGAAAGGGCGCAGGCCAACGTGCCCACCGTGAAGCCGATGTACAACCACAACAGGGCCGCCCGCCGGTCGAAGCGGTCGATGAAAAACGAGCCCGCGAAACCGGAAATCCCCGCGCTCACGGTGTAGGCCGATACCAACAAACCGAATTGCTGGGGCGTGATGCTGAACACGCGGATCAGTTGCGGACCCAGCGGCATCATAATCACGAAGTCCAGCACGTGGGTAAACTGAATGGCCGCCAGCACGAACAAAAGCAGCTTTTCCTGTTTCGGACTGAAGGAGTAAGCGCCGACGGTTGGCAGTGTTTGGGCAGAAGGAGACGCCATTGAATGAATCGAATAAAAAACCGGACTGCGCAAGCCGCAGCGGGAACGGAACCCTCGGATGAACGGCCCCGCGAACCAATAGGTTTCAACGCGGAGGAATTTAATGCCACTGCCGCGTTTTTCAACGGATTTTAAATCACTCCCCGGGCCTTGAGTGCGAGGTATTGGTTCACCGTGTTGGCCGTCAGGTGCTGCGGGGCCGTCAAAACAGCGTAGATGCCGTAACGCTTCAATTCCTTGACAATCTGCCGTTTCTCGAAAGCGAACTTCTCGGCAATGGTCTTGACGTAGATTTCCTCCGTGTTGGTGGCGGGTTGGTCGAGCAACGTGTGGAGTTCGGTGTTTTCGAAGAAGATCACCACCAGCACGTGGTTCCGGGCCAGGCGTTGCAGGTGAGGCAACTGCCGCTCCATCGCCGAAAGGGTTTCGAAGTTGGTGTAGAGCAACAACAAACTGCGCTGGGTGACTTTCCGCCGCAGGTGGGCGTAGAGCGCCTCGAAGTCCGACTCCTTGAAACTGGTTTTCTGTTGGTAAAGCACCTCCAGGATGTTCCGCATCTGCGCCTGCACCTTCGAGGCGGGCAGCATCGTGCCCACCCGGTGGTTGAAGGTCACGATTCCCGCCTTGTCGTCCTTGCGCAGGGCGATGTTGGAAAGCACCAGGCTGGCATTGATGGCGTAGTCGAGCAGGCTCAGGCCGTTAAAGGGCATCTTCATGGTGCGGCCCTTGTCAATCACGCAGTATACCTGCTGGGATTTTTCGTCCTGGTAATGATTCACCATCAGGTTGTTGCGCCGGGCGGTGGCTTTCCAGTTCACGGTGCGCACGTCGTCGCCACCCACGTACTCCTTGATCTGCTCGAACTCGCGGTTGTTGCCGATCCGGCGGATTTTCTTGATGCCCAACTCGGTCAACCGGTTGGAGATGGCCAGCAACTCGTACTGGCGCATTTGCAGGTAGGAGGGATACACCGGCACGGTCTGGTGCTGGGCAAAGCGGTAGCGGCGGGCGGCCAGGCCGATGGGGGCTGAGGCAAACGCGTTGAGCGTCCCGAACTGGTATTCTCCCCGCTTGACGGGCCGCAAATGGTAGGTGGTCACCCGGGTGGCGCGGGGCCGGATGGCATCGCGGAACTCCACCGACCGCAACTGGAACTGAAACGGCACTTCGTCGATGATCCGGACGTTCACCGGAAAAGGATACCGGTTTTCGAGACGGAGGTAGACCGGATTCTCGTCGCCGTTGGAGAATTTCTCGGCGCAGTCGCGGTTGCCGCGCAACCCCTCCCGGGTCCGGTAGAGCATGAGCAGGTCCAGGGCCAGCAAAAATACCAGCACCAGCACCGTCACTTTCGCCAGCGCCGTCGCCACCGGATAGGCGAAGCCCAGCAGGAACAGGAACACGCACCCGCCGACGGCGACGAACAGGCGGTTGTTGAGGTAGAGCGAACGGAGCACGGCGGCGGGCAGTTAGCTGTATTGACAAATGAGGTTGCGGTACTTGATCACTGTTATCTTAAGGATTGGTTTGTCTGATTAAAGTTTTTGCTTTACCACAGCCTCACTGATCAACATACTTCGACGGGCTAACAGCGCTTGGGCCAGCAACAGAAAATCCTTTACGACGCCCCGGCTGAACTGCGGGAAAAGCTGGTGATGAAAAACTGTATGCGATTGAGGGGATCGTAGGATCGATCGAGCATAAAAAAAGCTGGGCAACGAACCCCAACTTTGAAACTCAGTATCGGAGAAAACTAATCAAGGTTTAAACAGTGCAATGCCGTAAAGAGGAATGTCGGGCGGGAGGTTGCCCCAACCTTGATAACTATAGCCATCATCCGATTTATACCGTAGACGGTAGTCACCCTTGGATAAAACCAGCGTCGTGTCAACGGACCGAATTTTAGCTTCTCTACCCGCCGCACGGCTGTTTGTCCAGGTCATCTCCCATATTTTCTTGCCCGCCTCATCTTCAATCCAGCCCCAATCCCAAGTTTGGTGATTGGTGGGGGAGATTTCGCCCACTGTCACAACCCGGAGTTTAGTCGATTGAGGCAGCGTAAAGCGTTGCGTTCGATCCTGGTTGTTGCCTATTTTGTCTAACGAAGCAATGGCCTCTTTAGAAGAAGGTAGTCGGTTGCCTTTCAATTGATAATGTAGGTTGTACAAGACGCCCAACCGCACACTATCTTTTCGCTCCCCCGCTATGGCAGCCTGAGCCAGTAAGCAATTTACATAAAAATCAAAATTAGGTTTGTTTTGTAAGGCCACCAGTTGCTCTTGAAGCGTATTTTGGTCCTCATTCCACTTCACACTGGTTGTCAATTGATCGGGGAAGGCCACATATTGTAGGAATGCTTGGGCAAAGGGGGACTGGGTAACATCGCCGGTTCCTAACCCAAACGGTAAACTAAGGTGAATTGAGTTGGCTAAGATGACGAAGGTGAGCCCTTGATCGGGCACCTTCATTAATAGCGCGGAATTGCTGCGATCCTGCCCATAATGCCATAGCAATCGTTTCTGCTGAAATTCTTGTATGAACCATCCGTAGCCGTAAGGAGTCGTCCGGCCGTCATTTGTCCGGAAGGGGGTATACATCTGTTGTCGAAGGGCAGGGGATAGTAGTTTATCGGCGTCTAAAGCGGCTGAATAACGCACCAAGTCACCGACCGTTGAGATTATTCCGGCCGACACGCCAGCGTAGGGTTCATAAAATGATTCCTCGATTCCTTCCTTGTCATTCAAACGGTAGGGTTTTGCCAAATGAGCAAACGCCTGGTCGAAACGCTTGAGCCACGGGGGATTTTCCTGTCTGTAGTCATAGTATTCTTGCAGCGATACGTTTGGCACTGTACTGGCTAATCCCAAAGGGTCAATAATCCATTTCTGGGCCCAATGAGTAAACGACCTGCCGGAAGCCTTCAGAATGACCTCATCCAAAAAGTGAAACCGGTAGCCGTTGTAGCTGTACTGATTGCCGGGCGTTCCCTCCGACGTATGGGTAAGTAGGTGTTTGACCTGAATACCGGCGGGCAACTGATTGGTGTAGTTGGTTACCGGGTCGTCTAGCCGGAGTTTGCCCGCTTCTACCAATCGCATCATCACAATTCCGGCAAAAGTTTTGGTCAGCGAAGCAACGTGGTAGCTGGTGAGCGCATCGGTAGGCGTATCCCGCTTGACGTCGGCCTGACCAAAACTTTTCAGCCAGATGATGCTGTCACCGCGTGCAACAGCCGCTGTTGTGCCAGGAATGCGAAGCTGCTGACAAGCCTGCTGAATTTGTTGTTCAAATAGAAACAACGATTTTGGACGCGTCTGGGCGAGGCTGATTTCTGACAAGGTTATCCAAACGGTCAAACTGATCAAAAGAAGGCGCATAGGAAGTTGGACGAAGGTGAACTGGTGAGGGCAAAGTACCAATCAACCCGTAGATGAGCGTCTCATGGTGAATAGTGAGACGCATTTATTTCTCTTTTTGTGATTGGAGGGTGGCCAGATATTGCGTAGGGCTCTGTCCGGTACGTTTTTTAAAGACGCGGTTGAAGGTGGCCTTTGAGTTGAAGCCGCAGTCAAAGGCGATTCCGGTCAGGGTTAGGTAAGCATAATCAGGGTTGGTCAGGCGCTTTTTGACTTCCTCTATCCGAAAGGTGCTCACCCATTCACTGACCGTCGTGTTCAGCCGCTTATTGAGTAGAAACGAAATGACATTCGCTGGAATCGTCGACTGGTCTGCAATGGCCTGCAGGTTGAGGGCTGGGTCCAGATACAGCCGGTCAATGGTCATCAAGTATTCGAGTTGCAGAAGATACTGCTGAATGTCCTTCTCTCGTAAATAATCGAAGTGGTTTTTGCGACTGGTCGCAGTATCTTCTTCTGTGGATGTCTTATCAATTATCTGGGTTACGGGTGGCCTCAAATACTCCCTTATACCCATCCAATACGTCAAGGTAGCTACTCCCATATAAATTGGATAGTAGGAGCGCATGGGTAAATTGTAGCCAAAAAAGAATATGTCCGTAACGGTGTACAGAAACCAGAACAGCCACAATAGGGCGTAAGCGATTAACAATCGTCGAAGCCAAATTAAAGTGACGAGGCTTACCTGAGTATGAGCCTGAAATGCTTCACCCGAGTAGTCGTTAAGTAGTCGAATAGCAGCTGCTGAATATAGAAACACAGATAGTAAGGCTCCGGTTTGTTCGATTTGGCTGATTATACTCCAGACTGGATGGGTTACATCCCGGTATTGAATTAAGGAAGAATTGACCAGTATACTCAGGTAATAGGCTGCTTGAACAGCCACTGGCAGGAAGTGAACCCACAAACGCTTGTTAGCTGTACTGGCTGGGTTGAGCGAACTGATTACATAAAAGTATATACAAGGACCAAAGCCTAAAACAAGGTTAAGTGGCAAATAATGGAGCAGTGGAAAGATCGCAAACAGATTCGCATCGTAGGCGACAATTAGTAAATTGTATAACGAGAAAATGAGGAGGATAAACGCTAAGAAACGAGCTGCCTTTCGTTGGGGTCTTTTATCAATCACAAGCAGCCCACTCATAACGAGCCCTTGAATGACTCCGGCTAACAGGACGCAGTTATAAATATCGAAAGACGGTGTGGCCATTGTCCGTGCCAAAGTAAAAAGCTTTAGCGGATCTGCAAAATTGGCTTAGCACCTATAAATAAAGTTGTTGTTTCAAAATGTACAATAGTGTGTGGCATTCAATGAAAATGTGGAAGGAGGAATGGATTTTTTCGTAATCCTACTTAATCTACTACTTTTGCCTGCTGAACTACCGCTAGGCTAGGGCTATTTAGGCGACGCCTACCCAGAAACCCTTTCCCAGGCTGGCGTCCGTAATCTTTCCATAATCAGGCTACGAAAACGCCCATGAATAGCGAGCACCTGGCAACCTACCTGAACGACCACCTGGCGGGCTCGGTGGCCGTCCTCGATCTGCTGGCGCACCTGGAGACGGCCCACGCCAACACGGACACGGGGCGGTTTGCCGCTCAACTGCGCGCCGACATCGGGGCCGATCGTCAGGAATTGGAGACGCTGATGGAACGGCTGCACCTGGCCGAGAGTTTGCCGCGCAAGGCCGCGGCCTGGCTGGCCGAGAAAGCTACTCAACTCAAGCTGCGGCTCGACGACACGGCCGGCGGAACCCTGCACCTGCTCGAAACGCTGGACGCCGTCGCCGTCGGCATTGAAGGCAAGCGGGCGTTGTGGCACGCCCTGGCCGCCGCGGCCGGGGAGGTATCGGCGCTCCGGGGCATCGACTACGAAGCCTTGTCAGCGCGGGCCGTCGAGCAACGCCGCCGGGTGGAGGCGGTGCGGTTGCCAGCCGCTAAAGCGGCTTTTCGCGGCTAAGCCACCCGCAATGGCCGCGGTTGGTCACTTACCAACCGCCCTGACTGAACGTGTCCCGATCAAGTCAATCATTCCGACTGCCCGGACGCGTTGGGCAAGCCGAACTAGAATACTGGTCTGACAAAGCTCCGCTCGTAGCTCAAAATGCAGCGGGTATCTTCGGCGAGCTTCAAAGCACGTTGGCAAGCGGGGCAAGTTGGGATTTTGGCCCGGTAAGCCTCGTATTCGGCTAAACCAGGAAAACTGAACAGGGCGTACGCGATGTTGTTCGCACCCTCGTAGGGAAGAAAATAGCCGTGGTGTACGCCACCCATGTCATTCACCAGGGGAATCCACAATTTAGCGTACGTCTCAAAATCAGCCGCTTTGTACGGATCAATCGTGTACTTCAAGTAGCAAGTGATCATGCTGTGTAGACCGTTGATTCTGTGATCAATAATCCTCTGGTTTTCCGAAGTCCCCGGGTTTTGCTTCGGCAAGTATTCGTGAGGACGACTGCCGACGTTAATTCGCGGGCAGATTGAGTTCACCGCTATTTAATCTGTAACCCGCAACCTGTAATTTGGTTGCCTGCCAGCCCGTTGCTGTTCAACCGGCGACGTATAACCTGCAACCTGGTTACTTGCCGGGGTTGATTTGCTGCGCTTGCTGCTGGGCTTTGAGCGCCAGTTCCGTGGCGCGGAAGCAGTGGGCTTGCGACATCGCGGTCTCGGTTCGGTGGAGGATGTCGTCCACGAGTCGTTCGCCGTAAGGCAGGGGCTCCTGGCGGCAATCAACGTAGCGGGTCGCTTTCTGATCCACCAGAAA
>JACMKY010000603.1 GCA_014379925.1 Cytophagales bacterium
AAAAACCGAGCCAATCACCGCCCGTGGGAAACGAGTAGCATCTGACGACAACGTTAGGTCTCATCAATTGGTCATCCGTCTTTCTGTCGGCCTGTCGCTTGGCCACTGCCACGGAAATTGGTTACGTCGGTTCCATCCCTGTTGATAGACCACAAGCGCAAAAAGCCGACAAGCAAGTCGTTCCGGAGTCTGGCCGGGATCGGTAAAACGGCCACGGGCTGGTTTTTCGGGCGGTTCGCCGCTGCAAGCCAATCGGCACGCCGTCACCAACCACTCATCAGTTCAGTAGCTTTCCCTCTCACCACTGGCAACCTGGTCGGCTCTTTTCAAAAACATTTCAACATTTTCTCAAGGTGCCGGTTTCACCTTTGCTGCCGGACAAGCGGATAACCATTCGTAACCAACCCCATGAAACACGGTTTAATGCTTAACTGGCTCTTCCTGCTCCTTCCCACCGGAGTGCTGGCGCAGACCAACGCCGGCCAATCCCTCTCCGTCAGGGGTACCTTGGTGGACGAACAGAAAAATCCCGTTCTCTTCGGCAACGTTGCCTTGTACCAATCGTCAGATTCGGCACTGGTTACCGGGGCCGCCTCCGCGCAGACCGGCAAGTTTGAACTACGGAGCAAACCGGGTAACTATTACCTAAAAATCTCCATTCTCTCCTACCGGGAGCGGATCATCCCCAACATCAACGTCGTCAGTCAGGATGTGCAGCTGGGTGTTCTGCTGCTAAAAGCCAGTACCGAGCTGCTGGAAGAGGTGGTGGTAAGGGGAGAGAAAAGCCAGATGGAACTTCAACTGGATAAACGGGTCATCAACGTAGGCGCCGACCTGAGTAATATTGGCGGTAACGCGGCTGAAATACTGGACAACGTGCCTTCGGTAACGGTAGACGTAGAAGGCAACGTGAGTTTGAGGGGGAGCCAGAACGTACGAATTCTGATTGACGGACGACCCTCCGGCTTGACGGGCATCAGCAGCCCGGATGCCTTGCGTCAATTGCAGGGTAATCTGATCGACCGCATTGAGGTCATCACCAACCCTTCCTCCCGCTACGATGCCGAAGGCGAAGTGGGCATTATCAATATCATCCTGAAAAAGAACAAAAACCAGGGAGTAACGGGCTCCTTCACGGCGAATCTGGGCTATCCGGCCAACTACGGGGGTTCCTTTGACATCAATTACCGGAAAAACAAAGTGAACTTGTTTTCCAGTTACGGTTTCAACTACCGGTCCAGGCCTGGGTATGGATCTTCCTACCAGCGTTTTACGGGCAGCGACTCCGTGTTTTCCTACGCCGAAACCAACCGTCGTATTCGGGGAGGCACTTCCCATAATTTTCGGGTGGGGATGGATTATTACCTGAATGAGCAAAACATGCTCACCGGCTCTCTGCTCTACCGCCGTTCGGATGGCCGCAACACCTCCCGGTACGAGTACCAGGATTTTGATGAGCGGGGACAACTGGTGCGGCCTACGCTCCGCAACGAACAGGAAACGGAGCCGCAAAATAACATTGAGGCGGCTTTGAGCTACCGCCGGGACTTTGAACGGAAAGGCCGCACCCTAACGGCCGATTTCAAGTGGATTGAAAGCGATGAAAATGAATTTTCAGACTACCAGCAGGGCGATCCGGCCGGAACGGTCAGTTTGAGACAACGATCCGGCAATACGGAAGACGAACGCAACCTGCTGTTTCAGGCCGATTACGTGCACCCTTTCGGCGAAAAGGGCAAATGGGAAGCGGGGGTTAAAAGCACGGCCCGGGTGCTGCGCAACGACTTTCGGGTGGAGCAGCAGGAAGGGGAAAGTTGGTTCGTGCTGCCGGGTTTGGACAACAATTTGGTCTACCGCGAAAAAATTCACGCCGCCTACCTGATGGCCGGTAACCAATTCCGGAAAGTTTCCTTGCAGGCCGGCCTGCGGGGCGAATTTTCGGACATTACCACCGAACTGCCGGAATTAACCGAAGTAAACCAGCGGAGGTACTTCAACCTGTTTCCCAGCGCGCACCTTTCCTACGAACTCACGAACACCAAAGCCCTGCAACTCAGCTACAGCTACCGCCTGAGCCGTCCCGGTTTCCGGGAACTACTGCCTTTCTCCGGCTTCAGCAACGCCCGGTCGCTGACGGTGGGAAATCCAAACCTGAATCCGGAGTACACGCATTCGATGGAAGGGGGCTACCTGTTAAATTGGGAAAGTGGCTCTTTGTTGTCAAGTCTCTACTACCGCTACCGGACGGGCGTGATTCAACGGATCATTTTGGTGGATTCCGTGGGATTTAGCCGCGTGTTTCCCGTTAACCTGGCCACCCAAAACGCGGGCGGCCTGGAATTCAATTTCTCGAACACCTTGCAAAACTGGTGGCGTCTGAACGCGAACTTCAACTTCTACCGGTCGGTCACCAGTGGCCGCTATCAGCAACAACTTCTCGAGAGCGATACGTACACCTGGACGAGCCGGGTTACCTCGAAAATGACTTTTTTTAAGCGCTGGAATTTTCAGGCCGGAATGAATTACCGGGCTCCGCAACGGATACCCCAAGGCCGGGAGCTCGCTTCGTACGCCATCGACCTGGGCTTGTCCCGGGACGTGCTGAAAGGCAACGGCACCCTCACGTTGAGCGTACGCGACCTGCTCAACACCAGCAAACGCCGGACAATTATTGAGGAAGCAGGCTACTACTCCACTTCTTCTTTTCAGTGGAATGCCCGGCAGATTCTGCTTACATTCAACTACCGGCTAAACCGCAAGAAGGACGCGCCGGGCCGGGAGGCCACGGGAGAAAATGAAGGGGATAACTAGCCTCCTCCGTCGTAACCTCCCGTAGAACGAACAATCTTTTTCTGCTTCGCGGCAGGTTACAATTTGCAGTAATCTGTCTATTCCGCCAAGTGTTCAATCATTGAATGCGGGGGCCGCCCATCTGATCAGGGTAATCCGGGTTCAATCATTGAATCATTTAATCAGCGCCATCAGCGGTCTCACTTGATTTTCACTTTCGTGGCTCCGTAGCCAAATTTCTCCTTTTGCGCGTCTTCGTAGTACTGCACGTGCGGGTGGCGGCCCAGGCGTTTGTGCAGCTCCGTCCGCAGCGTGCCGTTGCCCAGGCCGTGGATGAATGTGATGTCGGCCATGCCAGTGGCGATGGCGCTCTCCAGTTGCTTCTCAAACGTGTCCAGTTGCAGTTGCAGCATCGCCGAGTTGCTCATTTTGGCCGAGTCGCCGGTCAGTTGCTCGATGTGCAGATCCACGACCGAAGCGGGTTTGGTCACCGCAATGGCGGGCACGGGTGCCGTGTTTTCCCGCATCCGGTCCAGGATTTTTTCCGGTTGGATCACCACCGTCTCTTCGTCTACCTGAAAGAGGTGCGCCTCGCGGTCGAGCAGGGGCGCTTTCTGCTTGCTTTTGAAGAACGTGTTGGCCCGGAAACGCATCCGTTTGACCAGTGGGGCCGGCACGGTGCCGAATCCTTCGCGGTGGAAAAGCAGTTGCAGCACGAAGATCGGCCACTGTTCGAACTCGTTGATGAGCACTTCCCGGGTTTTGAGCGAGGTTTTCCGCTTCAGCACGCCCGCCGCCGTGCCCTTGTACTTCCCGTCCGCCTCTTCGCCCAGCGTAAAGGGAATTTCCCAATCCGTGTTGTTGAGCACGTAAAGGCTCATTTCGCGGTCGTTGACGGAAACGAACGCCAGGTACACGCCCCGGGTGGCCAGCACCGGGCCGGAAAACTTGCCCGCCGGGGCGGCGGGCGCGGCGGCATCCGCCGGACGACCCATCAGACGCCCTTCGTCGGCCACCACCACGGCCAGCTCGCTGCGGAGGACGGGAATCTTGAACCCTTCTTCGATTTCCACCTCCACCAGTTGTCCTTCCAGCAAACGGGTGACCACGCCTTCTTCGCGCCCCCGCAGCATCCGCACCTTATCGCCAATGTTCATATTTTTTCTTTACGAGGGGAGAATTCCCGGCGAATCCGGCCAACCCATCCCCCGACCGGGTTGGGCGGTAAAGGTAACAAGGTTGCGGGACTTGCGGGGAAGACGGCCGGGCTGGCGAAACCGGGCAAGTCTTCGAAGTTGTTTACCTTTAGCCGCGGATCCATTTATTCCAACTCAAACCAAAAACGATTTTTTATGAAAATGACAAAAAGAATGGCGGCCAGTCTGCTGGGTTGTTGTCTCCTGCTGTCGGGCGTGGTACGCGCCCAGATCAACACGCCCCAACCCAGTCCTTCGGCTTCCCTCACCCAGAAAGTAGGTCTGACGGATGTTTCCGTCAGCTACTCCCGGCCCAGTGCCAAGGGCCGCAAAGTCTTCGGTAAATTGCTGCCCTACGGCAAACTGTGGCGCACCGGGGCCAACGTAGCCACCAAACTGGTCTTCAGCGACGAGGTGATGCTGGAAGGCAAGAACATTCCCGCCGGGGAATATTCGCTGTTCACCATTCCCAATGCCACCGAGTGGACGGTCATCCTCAACAAAAATCCAAAAGCCAGCGCCAATGAGTACAAGCAGGAGGAGGATGCCATCCGCTTCACGGTGAAGCCCGCCAAAACCCCGGCCAAGGTGGAAACCTTCACCATCCAATTCGCCGACCTCACGCCGACTGCGGCCAACCTGGAGTTGCTCTGGGAGAACACGCTGGTGCGCGTAAGGCTGACCACCGACGTGGAGAGCAAGGTGATGGCGCAGATCAAGGAACAAGTGATCGATGCCACGCCTACCGATCCGAACGTGTACTTCCAGGCGGCCAGCTACTACTACGAGGCGGGCAAAGACCCCGAGCAGGCATTGGCCTGGGTAAACAAAGCCACCGAAAAAGAGCCCGTGTTCTGGATGGTGCACGTGAAGGCCAAGATCCAAGCCAGGCTGAAGGATTACAAGGGGGCAATCGCCTCGGCCACCCAATCCATCGAATTGGCAAAGACCGCCAAAAATGATGATTACGTGCGCCTGAACGAGCAGTTCATTGCCGAAAACAAAGGGAAGTAATCATTCGTTGTTCGCCGAATGAGCAGTTCGTTGCCGAGCCCAAGGGAAATGCGTTCGGGATTCCTGGCAGGAATTCAGAAGCGGTTTGAGTTCATTCTTCTTTCGACAGCAACGCATCCCCAAGCAAAAGCCTCCTCGCCCGGAGGCTTTTGCTTGGGGTGAAAGGGCACGCCGCGCGATCCATCCGTCGGTCAACGCGGGCTATTCGCCGTCCGTGGCGGGGCAGCCAAACTTATGCGCGAAAATGTCGGTTAAAGGCAAAAGAATTCAACCAGCGCATTTGACCGACCCTTTACTTGGAGGCGATTGAAACCAGCATTACTCCCGACACCCAAGGTCTGTTCGGACATCCCCGCGGATTGACCACGCTGTTTTTTACCGAATTGTGGGAGCGTTTCAGCTACTACGGGATGCGGACGCTGCTCATTCTCTACATGACGGCTTCCGCCGCGCAGGGCGGCCTGGGATTCAGCATTCCCCACGCGGCTTCCGTTTACGGCACCTATACCATGTCGGTGTACCTGCTGGCACTGCCCGGCGGGTTCCTGGCCGACCGCCTGCTGGGTGCCCGGTGGGCGGTGCTGATGGGAGGCCTGGTCATTGCCACCGGGCATTTCGCCATGACGATGGCGCCGTTGCCTTGCTTCTACACCGGCCTGACGTTGATCGCCGTTGGCACGGGTTTGCTCAAACCCAACATCAGCGCCATGGTGGGCGGCCTCTACGCCCCCGGTGACCCCCGGCGCGACAGCGGTTTTTCCCTGTTTTTCCTGGGCATCAACCTGGGCGTCATTCTGGCGGGGCTGGTGTGCAGCTACTTAGCCCAGAGCGAAGGGTTCAAGGCGATGCTTGTTTTGGCGGGCTTCGACCCAACCCGCAGTTGGCACTGGGGTTTCGGGGCGGCGGGCGTGGGCATGGCCATCGGCTTGGTTCAGTACGTGACCGGGCAGCACCGCCTCGGCGGGGTAGGTCTGAAAGCGACCCGCGGTGCCGTTGCCAGTCCGCCCGCCCCGCCCCTGACCCGCCGGGATTGGCAGCGCATGGCGGCGATCTTCATCCTTTTTGCCTTCACGATCGTTTTCGGCACGGCTTCCGAACAGGCCGGTTCGAGCCTGAATCTGTTTGCCGATCGCCTTACGCGCACGGAAATCGGGGGCCGGGCCTTTCCCTCCGGCTGGTTTCAGGCCCTGCCCGGCCTCTACGTGTTGCTCCTGGCTCCCCTGTTCTCCCTGCTCTGGATCCGGCTGGGAAACCGCCAGCCCTCCAGCCCGGCCAAGTTCAGCCTGAGCCTGTTGTTCCTGGGCCTGTCTTTCCTGCTGATGGTGCCGGCCTGCCTGGTGGCCACCCGGGGAGCAGTCAGCCCCCTGTGGTTGTTGGGTGTGTTCTTTCTGCTCGAAGTCGGTTCGGTGGTCCTCAACACCGTGGGGTTGAGCACGGTCACGCGGCTGGCGCCGCCGCGGCTGGTGGGCGTGATGATGGGGGTCTGGTTTTTGGCCAGTGCGGTGGCCAGCAAAATCGCCGGGTATTTCGCCGGCATGTTCGACGAGAACCAGCCCGAACGGATGGC
This sequence comes from Cytophagales bacterium, assembly GCA_014379925.1. Lineage (GTDB taxonomy): Bacteria > Bacteroidota > Bacteroidia > Cytophagales > ES-bin-26 > ES-bin-26. The sequence goes on from JACMKY010000603.1 coordinate 6,568, forward strand.
GCACCTGTTCGGCTTCGTTTCCCTCTACGTCCTGCTGGCCGCCGGTCTGCTGGCTTTGCTCACGCCCTTCGTGCGGCGGCTGATGGGCGAGGGAAGCCGGTGATCAATGGACTGTAAACCAATACGGTACGTTTGCCACCCGTCATCGAGAGGGCCGGGTTCGTCCCGGTGGCAGGTGGCAGCACCCGCCACTTTTTGATTTAAAAGCTACCGGGGAAAAGAGATTTTTCCCATGGCAACGCGGGGGATGCCCGGCCGGCCGTCACCCACGTTTTCCTGGCCGCCGACGAGGGTTTCGTTGGCCAGTACCGCAAACAATACCGCCTCCTTCGCATCGGGCGGAATGCCCAGTTCGTCGGTAGTGTGAAAGCGGCAGTCGGGCAGCAGCCCGCGGAGGGTACCCATCAGTACCGGATTGTGCATCCCGCCCCCGCTCGCGTACAGGTGAACGTTTCGACCACCGCCGGGACACCGCCGCACCGCCCGGGCGATGCCTTCGGCGCTGAATTGCGCCAGGGTGGCCAGCAGGTCCGGGGGCGCAAGGTCCGTCCCGCTGGCTTGTTGGGCCCGCCGCACGTAGGCCCGGCTGAACAGTTCCGGTCCGGTCGTTTTGGGGAAGTCTGCCCCGAAGAAAGGATCGTCGAGCAAGGCCCGCAGCAAATCCTGGTTCACTTGTCCCCCCGCGGCGATCGCTCCGTTTTCATCGAACGATTTGCCGGGAAAGTGCGCCTGCACGAAGGCATCCATCAGGGTGTTGCCCGGCCCCACGTCGGTCGAGAACAGTTGGGCGGGGTCGAGGCTACCGGGCAGGTAGGTGAAGTTGGCGATGCCGCCCAGGTTGAGCATCAAGCGGTCCTCGCCCCGTTGGGAAAACAGCAGGTGATCGCCGTACACGGCCAGGGGGGCGCCTTCGCCGCCCGCGGCCACGTGCTTCTGCCGGAAATCGCTCAGCGTGAGAATGCCCGTGCGGACGGCCACGTGGTCGCCATCGCCGATTTGCAGGGTGGCGTTGGGAAACTTCGCCAGCTGGTGCAGGATTTTGGGGGCGTGAAAAACCGTCTGGCCGTGGCTGGCAACGCAATCCACGGCGGCGGGGGCCACTTCCCAGGTGGCCAGGCATTGCCGCACCAAGTCGCCGTGCAGGTTGCCGATCCAGGCGTTGAGCAGACACAGGTGCTGGAAGTCGATCTCCGGTTTGGCAAACACCCGGCGGATTTCCTCCTTCACGTCCGGACTGTAGGGCACGGTGGTGAAGGCTTCCAGTTCGACTTTCGTGGCCGTGCCGCTTCCTTCGAAGCGGCACAGGGCCACGTCCAGCCCGTCGAGCGAGGTGCCGGACATCAGTCCGATGATGCGCCGCCGGGGTTGCCGGGCGACGTCGAAGAGGCGGGCGAGGTTGGGATTCACGGAGCGATCTTACTTTAAGAGGCCAAGGGCCGATCAACGTGGGCAACTTCGTAAGCCAGAAATCCCCGCAAACTCAAGTCTTCGTCGAGATC
>JACMKY010000604.1 GCA_014379925.1 Cytophagales bacterium
GTGCAACGCGTCGCGGCGGCCCGCCACGTCAGTGATGACCGTACTCACGCCGTGATCGCGCAGCATCGCCAACGTTTGGTGCCATACGGCTGGCTGGTTAAACCAGTCGGGGTGGCGGAACTCCACGGCCAGGGGGATGGACGCGGGAAACTGCCGGAGGTAGTTCGCCAGGATTGGCCCGTTGGCTGGACCGAAGGAGGGGGGCAATTGCAGGAACGCCACGCCCAGCCGCTCGCCCAGTCCGGCCACCGACAGGCAGAATGCCTGCGTGAGGGCTTCGGCGTCCACCAGGGCCCGGTCGTGGCTGATCACCTGCGGTATTTTCGGGCAGAACCGGAAGCCAGGGGCGGTAGCCAGTTTCCACTTTTCGATGGTGTCGGGGTCGGGAATGCGGTAGTGGGTCGTGTTGAGTTCGATGGTGTTGAACTGCCGGGCGTAGTGCTTCAAGTATTCTTTTTCCCTTGCCCCCGGCGGGTAAACTTTGCCCGCCCAGTCTTTGCTGGCCCAGATCGGGCAGCCGACGAAAACCTGCGGAGCCCCCGCGGGCGGGCCCGGCAGCGTGCGCGACGTGAACGCGTGATCGGGCGGCAACGCAAAGTCGATCCGCGCCATTTCTTCCGGTTTTACTTTTCCAAAGTCCATGGTGGGGTGATAAAGAAAGTTCGGTCAGCGCGGAGCACCGCCCGACCAAATCTATCTATTTTCCGCCGAAAATGGTAGTTTTACGGCGCTATGCGGGAACTGATCATCGTGGCCGGGGCCAATGGGTCGGGAAAAACTACGTTTGCCAAAGATCTGGTTGAAGAGACACGGTACGTTTTCCTGAATGCGGATGAGATTGAAAAAGGACTGACTGGGAAGCGCTGAATTTCAGGAAATAGCTTTTGGTAACGCGGGTGCATCTACCGTCGTGGACGAAGGCTTGTATCAACTCTTTCAAGAAGATTTATTTTAATGGACAAAACCGATCAGTTGGACCTGCAAGTTTACCAATTCGCTACCCAGATGAAACGCATCGGTAACGCAGCCGTCCGGCGGGCGCGGGAAGAAAACCGTCGCCTGGGCTTGCCCAACGTGTTCTCCCGCAATGGCATCATTTATTACGAAATGCCCGACGGCCGCATCACCACCGAAAGTCCTTTTAAAGAGTAAAAGGTGGCGGCTGGAGACACCTTTATCTCCTGTTCAACTTCCGTCTTCCAGCCGCCAACTTCTACTCCCGAATTACCCCTATGGAAGAAACAACTACGCAACCCGGCAGCGATCACGGACAGGCACCACGGCCGTCCGGAATTGCCAAGACTTACCACCCCCAGGAAGTAGAAGACAAATGGTACCGGTACTGGCTGGAAAACCAGTTCTTCACCGCCCGACCCAATCCCGACAAGGAGCCTTACACCATCGTCATCCCCCCGCCCAACGTGACGGGCGTGCTGCACATGGGCCACATGCTCAACAACACCATCCAGGACGTGCTGATCCGCAAGGCGCGCATGGAAGGCAAGGAGGCCTGCTGGGTTCCGGGCACCGACCACGCCTCCATCGCTACGGAAGCCAAGGTGGTGGCCATGCTCAAGGAGAAAGGAATCAGCAAGAAAGACCTCTCCCGCGAGGAATTTCTCGCCTACGCCTGGGAGTGGAGGGAGAAGTACGGCGGCATCATCCTGGAGCAGCTCAAAAAGCTGGGCGCCTCCTGCGACTGGTCGCGCACGCGCTTCACGATGGAGCCCACGCTGTCAGCGGCAGTCACCGAAGTGTTCGTGGACTTGTACCGCAAAGGCCTCATCTACCGGGGTATTCGCATGGTCAACTGGGACCCCCAGGGCGGCACCGCCTTGTCGGACGAGGAAGTGATTGCCAAGGACACCATGGCGAAAATGTATCACCTGCGGTATGAAGTAGTGATAAGTGATGAGGTAACCGGCAATACGAATGTTCCGTCACTGGTCACCTCATCCCCGGGTTACCTCACCGTGGCCACTTCCCGGCCGGAAACCATCATGGCGGACGTGGCCGTGGCCGTGAATCCGAACGACCCGCGCTACGCGCATCTGCACGGGGCACGGGTACGGATTCCGCTGCTGGGACGCGCAATCCCGGTGATTCTGGATGAGTACGTGGCGATTGACTTCGGAACGGGTGCGCTGAAGGTGACGCCGGCCCACGACCTCAACGACTACGCGCTGGGGCTGAAGCACAACCTACCCGTTATCGACATTCTCAACAACGATGGTACGCTCAACGAGAGGGCCGAGCTGTACGTGGGTCAGGACCGGTTTGCGGCGCGCCGCAGCATCGTGAAAGACCTGGAGGCCGCGGCCCTGCTCGATAAGGTGGAAGAGTACGCCAGCGTGCTGCAAACTTCGGAGCGCACCGGGGCCGTGATCGAGCCGCGCCTGAGCTTGCAGTGGTTCCTGAAAATGGAGCACCTGGCCAAGCCCGCGCTGGCCGCCGTGGAAAACGACGAAATTAAGCTGCACCCACCCAAGTTCAAGAACATGTACCGGGTGTGGATGGAGAACGTGCACGACTGGTGCATCTCGCGGCAGCTCTGGTGGGGTCAGCGCATTCCGGCCTATTACCTGCCCGACGGCACTTTTGTGGTGGCGCCGAACGCGAAAGAAGCGTTGGAACTGGCGCGCCAAAAAAGCGGCAATGTCGAATTACTGTTCACCGACTTGCGGCAGGAGGAGGACGTGCTCGATACCTGGTTTTCCGCTTGGTTGTGGCCCATCTCGGTATTCGACGGCTTCAAAGACCCGGATAATGCCGACGTCAACTATTTCTATCCGACCAATGACCTGGTAACGGCCCCGGAAATTCTGTTCTTCTGGGTAGCGCGCATGGTCATGGCCGGGTTGGAATACCGCCGCGAAGTACCGTTCCGCAACGTGTACCTTACCGGCATCGTGCGCGACGACCGGGGCCGCAAGATGAGCAAGCAACTGGGCAACTCGCCCGACCCGCTCGAACTGATTGCCCAGTACGGCGCCGACGGCGTGCGGACCGGGATGCTGTTCTCGTCGCCGGCGGGCAACGATTTGTTGTTCGACATCAAGCTCATCGAGCAGGGGCGCAATTTCAGCAACAAGATCTGGAATGCGTTCCGGCTGGTGAAGGGCTGGGAAGTGGCCGACCTGACCAACGAACCCGCAAACTACGTAGCCACCGAATGGTTCCGGGCCAAGCTCGATGCAGCGCTGCGGGAGGCGGAAGATCACTTCCGGAAGTTCCGCCTCTCCGACGCCCTCAAAAGCATCCACGCGCTGATCTGGGACGATTTCTGCGCGTGGTACCTGGAGATTGTCAAGCCGGAATACGGCCAACCCATTAACCGGCTGGTTTACGAGGCGACCATCGGGTATTTCGAGCAGCTGATGCAGTTGGCTCACCCCTTCGTACCGTTTATTACCGAAGAAATCTGGCAACAAATACGGGAGCGGGGAGCACGGGAAAGCATCTGCGTGGCGACGTTCCCGAAACCCAGCGGCGTGTCCGATGGGCGCTACCTGGAGGGGGCCGACGTGGCTTTCGACGTGGTCAGCCAGGTACGGAACCTCCGGAACGCCAAGCAACTCTCCCCGAAAGTCCCCCTGAACCTGTCCCGCCGGACCACGAATTCGGTGGGCGAACCCGTTGCGAATGGGCTGGTTGCGGACAATTTTCGGGCCATCACCGAGAAGCTGGCCAACGTACGGATAACCGAGACGACGGAGAGAATCGAAAACGCGGTCAGTTTTGTGGTCAAAGCCAATGAATTCTTCGTGGTACTTTCCGAAGGGATTGATCCCGAACGGGAAATAGCGGACGCGAAGGCCGCGTTGGCCTACCAGATCGGTTTTCGCGATTCGATACTTAAGAAATTACAGAACGAAAAATTCGTCGCCAACGCCAAGCCCGACGTGATCGAGCGCGAGCGGCAAAAGCTGGCCGACGCCGAGGCCAAGATCCAGGCCCTGAGGGAAAAGCTGAGGAGTTGGGGAGTGGAAGAATAATGAATGACCAGCGTCGATGCGTGGCTTCGACGGATGGATCACGCACGGATGCTTCGTTTTCATTCATCCACTGCTGCACGCCCACGTCGATGCAAGGCATCGACGCTACTGCTGCACGCCCTTACTCACTCACCATTAGTCATTAATCATTCACCATTCTCATGGCTCCCTGCGTATTTCTCGACCGCGATGGCGTGCTGAACGAAGACCGGGTGGACTACGTCTACCGGATGGAAAACCTGGTTATTCCCGAAGGCGTGGTGGATGCTTTGCGGCAACTCAAGCAGCGCGGCTACCTGCTCATTGTCGTTACCAACCAGTCGGGCATCGCCAAGGGTTTGTACGGCCGGTCGGCGGTGAGGGCCATTCATGAGCACCTGCAACTGCTCTCCGGCAACGCCCTGGATGCGCTCTACTTTTGCCCTTATCACCCGGGCTACGACACGGAGTCGCTGCGCCGCAAGCCCGACTCGCTGATGTTGGAACAAGCCATCGCCCGCTATGACATCGACGTTGCCCGCTCCTGGATGGTGGGCGACGCCGAACGCGACGTGCTGGCGGGCAAAAGGGCGGGCGTGCGGACCGTTCAGGTTACCGAAAATGCCGACAGCCTGGCGGAGAAAACGGTGGCAAACCTGCGGGAAGCGGCCGAGTATATCCTGAAAACCGGCATTGTCTAGGGCAAGTTTGGGTAAAGCCTCCGGCTAAAGTCGAGCTTAAGGGGCACCATCAGGCTGCGGGGATGCCAGACAAAAACCCTACTTTTGGGCCCTATGCGAATCAGTCCCGAAACCGTTGCGCGCATTCAGCAGAGTGCCGACATCCTGGAAGTGGTCGGCGATTTCGTGTCGCTCAAGAAACGCGGCTCGAACTGGATCGCCTGCTGCCCCTTCCACAACGAAAAGACGCCCTCCTTTGCCGTCTCGCCCGCCAAGGGCATCTACAAGTGTTTCGGTTGCAGCAAGGCGGGCGATTCCATCCGCTTCGTGATGGACATCGAAAGCCTCGGCTACGTGGACGCCCTGAAATACCTGGCCAAGAAATACAACATCGAAATCGAGGAACGGGAACTCACCAGCGCCGAACAACTCCAGCAGGGCGAACGCGAAAGCCTCCTGATCGCCCTCCACTACGCCAAGGATTACTACCAGCACACCCTCTTCGACTCCGACGACGGACGGAACATCGGCCTGAGCTACTTCCGCGAGCGGGGTTTCAGCGAAAAAACCATCCGCGATTTTGAACTGGGTTACAGCTTCGATTCCTGGGATGCCTTTACGAAGGAAGCCCTGCGGAAGGGCTACAGCCTGGATATTCTCGAAAAAGCCGGGTTGACCATTTTGAAGGAGGATGGCAAACGCTTTGACCGCTTCCGGGCGCGGGTCATTTTTCCGATCCACAACGTGGCGGGCAAGGTAATCGCCTTCGGGGCCCGGATTCTCAAGGCCGACAAGAACCAGCCCAAGTACCTCAATTCGCCCGAAACGGAAGTCTACCACAAGAGCGACGTACTCTACGGCATCTTCCAGGCCAAGCAGGCGATTCGTCAGGAAGAGGTCTGTTACCTGGTGGAAGGATATACCGACGTAATTTCACTCTACCAGGCGGGAATTGCGAACGTGGTGGCTTCGTCGGGCACGTCGCTCACCGCCGGGCAAATCCGCCTCATCAGCCGCTTCACGCCCAATATCACGGTACTCTACGACGGCGACGCGGCGGGCATCAAAGCATCCCTGCGCGGCACGGACATGATCCTGGAAGAAGGCTTGAACGTGAGCGTGGTGGTTTTCCCCGACAGCGAAGACCCCGACAGCTACGTCAAGCGCATCGGTGCGGAAGCGTTCAAAGCGTTCATCCGGCAAAACCGCAAGGATTTCATCACCTTCAAAACCGAGCTGCTGCTGGCCGGGGCGGGCCGGGATCCCTTCAAACGGGCGGAGGTGACGCAGGAAGTAGTGGAGAGCATCAGCCGGATTCCCGACCGCAACACGCGCGAAGCCCTCACCAAGAAGACGTCCGAGCTGCTGGAAGTGAAGGAGGATACCCTCATCGGGATGATCAACAGCATCCGGCTCAGGAAGGCGAGGGAGGAAGAAAAGAAGCGCAATCCGCCGCCGGGTTCACCCCCGGAGGCCACGGCCGGGGGCAGCAATGCCGACTTTGCCAAGGAACTGCTGGACTTGGCGGGAGAAGCGTCGGCGGAAAAGCGGGAGGCCGCCGCCCTGCCGCCCATTTATTACCAGGAACAGGAAACGGTGCGGCTATTGCTCAA